>JAJVIP010000007.1:0-213270 GCA_022072025.1 Elusimicrobiota bacterium | reverse complement strand
CGGAAGCGAAGCCACAGATGCGATTTGGCGGCTGGATCCGGATCTGGAGCGAGCGCGTCCATGTCTTTGAAGCCGTGATCAACTGCAGCGGCCTCGAAGTGATTGGAAACAGCGCCGTTGGTACCGACGTATCGGTTGGTGGCGCTTTCGATCACATCGCTGTCACTGACACCGGGTTGAGTTCCGCTGAAGAAACCGCTGCCTTGAGCGGGAGCTGTGGTGTGGGCGATGGAGGTGAAGGTGGCCCAGGCCGCGAGAGAATCCAGCTCTTGAGAGGAGGTATCGGCATCGAAAGTCCAAGGAGTGCCGGCCGATGTGATGGCGCCTTGGAGTCTTAAGTCCGTGGTGGCGAAGGTGGACTGAATGGTGACAGTGGAAGGACTCACGGTTTGAGTGGAAGCCGAGAGTGCCACGGTTCCCAAGTTCAGGACCACGTTGGCTGTGTCAATGGCAACGGCGTAGTAGGCATTGGGCGTGATGGTCACGACCAACTGATCCGTTACCGCCGCTTGTGAGGCAGAGGCAACTCCGAGCCCGAAGGCCAGAGCCAGTGCAACTTTACGTATGCGTTTCATGTGTTTCTCCTTTTTTATTTTTTTGACTTCAAAATCATTCAACCGGTTGAATAAACTCTTTCTCAAAAATTCACTTTTCATTTGTTACTCCTTCACTGAAAAATAGACACGCACTGGCGCGTCCAACCAAAATCCGGATTTGAGTCCAGTCCGAATGACAGCCGCGTATTTTTTCCCTTTGTGTTTCGGATCGTTGGGGATGTGGATGATGGGAGAGAAAATTTTTATTTCTTCAGGCCCAATATCGGCCGCATTGTCTTTGAATGAAATCCAGCCGGCATCGGGAATGGGTTCATATCCTTGAGGTAGAAACAACAACCCGTCCCACGCGGCTGATGACAATTGAACTGACAACAAATCCGGCGAATAATTTGCCACCCGAACGGATTTGCCTTGTTCCTTTTTCGTGTCATATTTCACTCCCATGGGAATGTCCAATACGTAAAGCGCTTGGGGAGATACATCAAAATCCAGTTGCGCCATCGCTTTTTGGCGTTTCTCTTCTTTTAATGATTCGGGGCCCGGACCAATAGAAAACCGCAGTTTGTTTTCAACCGCCACACCCAACAGTCCCGTGCCTGCCGTCTTGGCTTTGATGATGGCGATAAAATGCCGGCCGTTTAACGACGGATCATTCGGTATTGTTAACAACAGATCGAAGAAGCCTTGGGATTGGGGCCCGATGGCCAATTTTTCGGGGAGCACCTTGACCCATGTTGGATCAGGAATCGCCTCGTAAGGCGTTTTGAGCGCATTATCTTCCGGAGGTTGAATTTCAACCACCACTTCAACGGAACCAGATCCTCGATTTTCTATTCCGAAGGGGATTTTGAGCGCTTCACGAAGATTGTAGGTTTTCCCGATTTCCGCATTTTCGACGATGACATCGCCAAACCTCGCGGCGAGACCAATCAGTCCCCAGCTGAGACTGGGCAAAACAACACCGACCAAAAAGGCGATGGTCAGAATTTTCGGCATTTTTATTTGTTGCTTTTTCATGTTTAAGTTACTCCTCCTGTTCATCAATCCGGCGCGACCGCCGTGATTGTGATTGAAATATTTTGTGCATTACTTGTTGTTGTGGCGTTTGGCAAACGGAAATAGAGCCACAGGTGCGATTTGGCGTTTGAATCGGGTTCTGGGGGCAAAGCATCCATGTCTTTGAAGGCAAAATCTCCGGAATCGGCTTCGAAAAGATTTGTGAGGCCAGCCTGGGTTCCGACGTAACGGTCCGAATTGCTGATGACGTCACTGTTGTTGACCCCGGATTGGGTGCCGCTGAAATATCCGCCGGTTTGTGTTGGCGCGCTTGACCGCGCCACGCTGGTGAAAGTGGCCCAGGCCGCCAAATTGTCGGGTTCAACCGAGGTCGTGTCGTTATCAAATGACCAAGCCGTTCCGGCCGATGAGATGAAACCCTGCAATTTCAGATCAGTGGTAGCGAAGGTGCTTTGGATCGATACAGTCGAAGGACGCACTGTTTGGGTGCTGGCTCCCAAATCGACGGTTCCCAAATTGAGCGACACATTGGAGGTGTCAATCACCACGGCATAATAGGCGTTTGGTGTGACCGAGACAGTTAATGTACCGGTGCTGCCCGCAAAGATTGTTGAATTTGACAACATGAAGAGCGCACCACTGCCCAACAGAATTCGAAGGAGTAATTTTTTGAACCCGAATTTTTCAGTTGGGCCGTCGCCCCGGCGATCTTTTGGCCGGGGCCCAGGTTCTTCCGTCACATAAAACCTGGATCCCGGCCAAACGACATGCCGGGATGACGGCACAAAAATATCCATCATTGACAGATGATAAAGCTTGGTCAACTGAAAACGTCGGTTTAATTTTCTCATCAGTCGGGCACCGTCGCTTTTCCGGTGATACGGATTTGTTGGGTGTCAGCGGTTGTGGTGAGATTTGGCATTCCCAGCTTGAACCAAATAGTTCGACTTTCGCCTATTGGAACCGACACGCAAGTGGATCCGCCATTCGATATCACGGAGGCCGTGCAGCGCGTGTAGGAATCTAAAAGTTTGTCGTTGCTTCCAAAATCAGTACTTGCAGGTTCCGTGTCGTTGGCAATGGCCCAGAGGACAAATTGGTCCGTAGCCGTGGAGGACCCGATGTGCCACGGGCTTCCCGGGGTGGCGGTGGTGGCCGCGAATTCAAATGTTTCCGTTACGTTTCCGCTGTTGGTGACAACGATGCCGGTTGAAATAACCAAGGTGGTATTGAGATTGATGGTTCCTGTCAGAGTGAGCGTGTTGGTTGAAAGAGTTAAACCCAATGATATTGGTTGCGCATAGTTTGTTGCTCCAACCGAAATGTCCGAAAAATTCCCATCGGCATCTATTGTCCAAATACGGAAATAATACGTTCCTCCGCTGATGAGGTCTGTGAGTGTTCGTGATTGAGTTGACCCGGGATTAACATTGTTGGTCGTGATGTGAACACTGAAGACATGGGCATAGGGATCAACGGACGGATTCCATTCGTTGCCTTGAGCGAAATCAGTATCCGTGCTGTATTGAATGGTGAAGGTGGAATTATAAAGAGTTCCCGCCACACCATCTTCCCCAGGCGCGGTCCAAGAAAGATCGATCGAAGCGCCATAAGTGCTGGGAACAACTGAAAACACGGTGATGCGGTCCGGTGGTCCAAAATCCCAGTTGATGTTATTCCCGAGATTGACGCCGCCTGGTTGATTGAGGATTCTAAGTCCCTGAGAAGCGTTGGAGTCTTGTGCTTCGACATAGGAGACGGTGTGAGTGGAGGAATTGTTCAAGTGCCAAGCGACACCGGAGGCGGTGGATTTGAGGACGATGTTTTTCCCTGGGGAGCCGAAGAGCGAGAGAGAAGAGAGGGTGGCTGTGGAGTTGCCTGCGAAGTAGAGCGTGGTGCCGGAAGAGAGTTCCGAGGTGTTGATGCGCAGGCGAGTGGCGGAGAAGCTGGAGGAGAAGGTGAGTCCTGAGCTTGAGGTGTTGGAGGAGATCAAGTAAGCGAAAGCCTGTCCTTTATTGAAAACAAATTGAGCGGAAGAACCATTGAAAGAAACGGTGCCGCTGTTGTGTGTGAAGGTTCCCGCGTTGGACCAGGAACCGCTCAAGAGGAGCGGGTTCGAGGCGTTGGCTTGGAAGGTGGAGTTGGGGCTGATGTTGATGTTTCCTGAGACGCTCAAGGGGGTGCTGTTGGCGTTGGCGTTGACGGTGGCGGCGTTGGTTCCGTCTCCGATCGAAAGATCACCTTGAACCGATATGGAACCGCTCGGGAAATTTTGAGTCGCCGAGCCTGCCGGCATAAGATCCAAGTGGCCGTAAGTTTGCGCGGAAATCGTCAAAGGAGTTGAAGTTTGAAGATAACGGACGCGTCCCGAAGCTCCGAAGCTGAAGGTGGAGAAGCCGGACGGGAAGGATGAAGTGCCCGACATCTCAAATATTCCGCCGTCGGCCACCTCGAACGTTTTTCCAATGGCGCCCGCGATCGCCAACCCCGAGTTTTTAAACGTGCCCGATTGAACCCGGATATTGCCCGTCACCTTGGCGGACGTCACGGCCGACTCGATTGTGACGCCCCCTGCGGAAGTGTTATTCAGATGAAGGTTGTGGTAACTGCCGGCTGTAAAATACTTGACGGTTTGGGCGTTTGTGTCGTCCATGTAGTTGAAGATGCTGCCGGCCACGCCCGCGGTCAGCGTGCAGGAATTTGCGGGAATGGTCAGGTTTCCTTTCAGGTTCAGGCTCCCCGCTCCGCCCGACATCACGATTTGTTTGGAAGGAGCGGTTGAGCTTTCAAAAGTGAATCCACCCATAGCGTTCAACTCTCCGGTGGTGATCACGATACGCGATATGCGCGACGTCGTGGTGTTATTGCCCGCAAAAGTGATGACTCCGGTGGCGGTGGCGGAGCCGGCGTTGATATTCCATGAGTTGTTTTGGCTGTTGGTTCCTGGTTGGTTGAAGATCACCTCGCCGTTAACTGTCAGGGAATTTGCGCCGGAATGAGTCAGAGCGTTGCTGGTGCCGGGGGAAGCGAAGATCAATCCTCCCACAACGGCGTCCACATTAAGCGTCACTGTTATGGCGGAATTGATCGTAATGATATCGGTGACTGCCGGCAAGCCGCCGGGACCCGTGCAGTTGATCCATGTGTTGGGATTGCTCCAATTGCCGGTGGCTTTGGCATTGCAGGTGGTCGGCGTCTGTGTTTGCGTCGATCCAAGATTCGCGTAACCGGTTTCGACACCTTGATGATTGACGGCCTTGGCCTGCGCGTAATACGTGGTGTCGGGTTGAAGTGATGTGAACTGAATTTCCAAACTGGTCGTCGATTTAACGGTTGTGACCTCGCTGTAGAAACCGGAATCTGTAGAGAGCTCGATAATATATTGCGTCACATCGAGCGGGTTGCTGTTGTTCGACCAAGAAACGGTGAGAGAGCTGAAGAAAACTTCCGGATAAGTGGGGCTGCCCGCGCTAGGAGCGTTGGCCCATGTGACCGTTGTGATATCGGATGACCAGGAACTTGTGCTGCCGTTTAGAATTGAGCTCGCATGTCCGTAATAAGTCGTGTTGGGAATGAGAGGATCTGCGGTGGTTGCGAAAAGATTGGCCGTCACCGAACTGATGAGAGTCCCATTGAAGCTTGAGTCGGTGCTCACCTCGAAGCTGTAGAAATTTCCCTCCGGAACCGAAGAATCCCACGATGCCGACAACGAATCCGGTTGCACGGCGGTGAATACGATATTTGAAGGAGAGCTGTGGGTTAGAGTGGCCGTGCTTCCAAGCGTCACCCAATCGGTATAGATATTGGAATGGTTCACGGCTCTTACGCGGCCGTAATAAGTGGATGAGGGAACGAGCGCAGAGAAATTGTGCGAAAGGTTTACTGTGTTGGTGCTGTGAACGGTTCCCGATAAGAAATTTGCGACCGTTGAAAGCTGCAGCGTGTACCGCGTTTGACCGGAAGGGTTCCCGTTCTCAAGCCAGACGACCGTGATCGAGGTGAACTGCACCGCGGTCCATGTGGAGGCGGCTGAAGCGGGAATATTCGCCAAGGTGGCGGTTGTGATGTTGCTGGTCCACGGGCTTGAGCTTCCGTTTATCAACGCGGTCACACGGCCGTAGTAAGTGGTGTTTACGGAAAGAGGAGTCGTGGTTGTGGCAGTAAGCACTGTGGTGTTCGAACTCACGATATCTCCGGAGAAATTCGACGCGGTCGAAACTTGGAATACATAGCTGTCCGGTGCTGGAGAAGGAGCGATCCAAATCGCAGCCAATTGCTGATGAGTCACGCTCGAGAAATCAACGCCGGTCGGCGGATTGACTGTTTTGGTGACGGTGCTCCCCAACGGTAGCCAATTGGTGGGAATGCCCGAATGGTTCACGGCTCTCACTTGAGCGAAGTATGTGGACGTAGGCACAAGGACGGTGAAGCTGTGCGACAGATTGGTGGTGTCCGTGCTGTGAACGGTGCCGGAAAGGAAATCGCCGACAGTTGAGAGCTGGACCGTGTAGCGCGTAACGTTCAGCGGGTTTCCATTGCTCAGCCAGGCAACCGTTACGGAAGTAAATTGCACCGCGGTCCAGGTGGAAGCCGCGGAGGCCGGAATGTCGGCGAGCGTCGCGGTCGATATGATGCCCGACCAGGCGCTCGTGCTGTTGTAAATGACCGTTCTCACCTGCGCGAAGTACGTGGTGTTGATGAGCAGGTTGGAAGTGGTCCCGCTTAAGAGAGCCGTGGATGTGCTGGTGACGGGCGCGGTGAAGCCGCCGTTGGTGCTGAACTGCAAATTGTAAATGTCGCCGGAAGGCGAGGAATGCGACCAAGAAAACGTCAGTGAATTGGTTTGAGATGCTGAGGCGCCGAGCGTGTCCGGAGGTACCAAACCAATGGCCCAATTTAAATTATTGCCCATGTCCGCCCCGCCCGGATAGTTGAAAATTCTCCTGCCTGGATTTGCGTTGGAGTCTTGAACTGCGGCATAAGATACCGCATGGGAGCTGGTGTTGTTGATGTACCAGTAAGAGCCGGAAGTGGTGGAGCGAAGCACAACCGGAAAGGCGGACGTGCCGGTGACGCTGAAGCTGGAAATCGTGCAGGTGGAGCCGGCGGCAAAGTACAACGTGGCCGATGATCCAAGCCCAGATGTGTTCACGAGCAGGCGGGCCGCCGAGAAACTGGATGAAAACACCACGCCGCCGGCGCTGACGTTCGAAGATATCACGTTGGCAAACGCCTTCCCGTAATTGTTCACGTACTGGCCGTTGGTTCCGACAAAGACAATGGTGCTGTTGTTGTGGACAAAGGTGCCGCTGTTCGACCAGTTTCCTTTCGCGGTCAGTGGAATCGTGGAGCCGGCGGTCAGGGTTGCGTTGTTGTTGACGATCAAGTTCCCGTTTACCATCAACGTGGTGTTGTTGAAATCTGCGGAGATAGCAGCAGCGTTGGTTCCATCGCCGACGGTGAGATCTCCCAGAACTGTGAACGCGCCGCTGGGCAAGTTTTGAGTGGCGGTTCCCGCAGGCATGAGGTCTAGGTGACCATAGGTCATCGTGCTGATCGCAAGAGGTGTTAGTGTCTGCAAATAGCGCACGCGGCTGGTTGATCCCAGCGAATAAGCGGAATAACCATTCGGGAAAGACGTGCTGCCTGACATCTCAAAGACCGCATTATCGGCTACTTCGAACAGCGTGCCCGATCTTCCGTTAATTCCGGAGCCTCCGTTCTTGAACGTTCCGGATTGCACACGCAAGTCGCCGCGGACATTCGCCGCATTCACGACCGCGCCCAGCGTCACTCCTGCCTCGGAGGTGTTGTTAAAGTTGAGATGATAGTAGGGGCCCGTTGTGAAAAACACCACCGTCTGGCCGATCGTCGAATCCATGTAGTTGACCACGCTGCCGGAAGCGGCAAACAACGTGCATGAATTGACGGGGATGGTCATGTTCCCTTTTAAATTCAAATTGGCTGTGCTCGAAGAAAGCCTGATGACTTTGGCTGGTGCCGTGGATGATGCAAATGTAAATCCGCCGAAAGCGTTTAATTGTCCCGAAGTAATCACGATTTGAGACAAACGAGTTTCTGTTTCATTTGTCCCGTTGAAAGTGATAAGCCCAGAGACCGTGGCTGATCCGGCATTTATGTTCCAGGTGTTGTTGCGGTCGGAAGTGTTCGGTTGCATCAGTGTGACCGGACCGTTCACAGTCAAAGTGACGGTGCTCAATTGCGTCAGGGCGTTGTTGGCGCCAGGCGCGGCAAAAACAAGACGCGAGATGGCAGCGTTTACATTCAACACAACATCCACACCGGAATTAATGGTGATGGCATCACTCGCGGATGGAATTCCTCCAGGACCCGTACATCCGCTCCACACAGTGGGCTCATCCCAGTTGCCGCTCGAAACGGCATTACAGAGAGTGGAGGGAATGGTCCCGGTGCTTCCCAGGAAAACATAGGGGGTGTCGATACCACTATGATTTGTGGCTTTAACGCGGGCGTAATATGTCGTGCCCGGATCGAGCGGCTCGATCAGTGAGCTCAAATTGTATGTAGCGGAGCTTATGATATCGCCTGAGCCAAAGCCCGACACCGTCGACAATTCAACCATATATCTTGTCACAAAATCGGGATTGTTGTTCCCAAACCACGCAATCGTGGCAGAGGTATAACCCACCGCCGACCAAGTTGAAGCGGCGGAAACCGGCGCGTTAGCCAAAGTGGCGGTGGTGACGTAACTGCTCCAGGGGCTGGAACTTCCGTTGATGAGTGCGTTGATTTGTCCGTAATAAGTGGTGTTGACCGACAAATTGGATGTTGTGGTCGCAATGAGCAGCGCCGTGCCGGAACTGGTGATGGTGCCCGTGAAATTTTGCGCCGTCGAAACCCATAGAGTGTAGCTGTCCGCCGGAGGCAATGTGGCGTCCCATCGGGCGGAGAGCCAATTGGTGCCGGCGCTTGAGAAGAAGAGCGAAGCCGGCGTGTTGGCTGTCAGAGTCGCGGTGCTGCCCAAGGCGAGCCAATCGGTGCTGATGCCGGAGTGGTTGATGGCTTTGACTTGCGCGTGATAAGTGGTGTCCGGAATAAGGGAAACAAAGTTGGTTGTGAGATTTGTCGTGAAGGCATTCAGAATCAAACCAGACTGGAAATTCGAGACGGTCGACATCTGGACTTGATACCTCGTTACGCTCAGTGGGTTTGAGTTGTTGAGCCAGGCGATGGTAATGGATGTGAAGTTAATGGCGGTCCAGGTTGATGCGGCGCTTGCCGGCGTGTTGGCGAGCGTGACTGTTGTGATGTGGGGCGTCCACAAGCTGGCATGGCCGTCGATGATGGAATTGACGCGGGCGAAATAAGTGGTGTTCATCAGGAGATTAAAAGTCGTTCCAGCCAGAAGCGTGGTGGAAGAACTTACGGCGGGGTTCGAGAAATTGTTGTTGGTGCTGGTCTGCAATGTGTACGAATCGGGCGCAGGAGAAGCCGCGGCCCACGAGAAGGATATTGATGAAATCTGAACATCGGTAATTTGCAGGTTTGTGGGTTGTATCACGCTGCGGGTGATCGTGCTTCCCAACGTGAGCCAGTTTGTCGAAATTCCCGAATGGTTGACGGCTTTGACTTGGGCGTGATAAGTGGCGCTTGGAACCAAGGAATCCAATGTTGCAGAAAGCGCCGTGGAAGTTGCGTTGAAAATATCTCCGGACAAGAAGTTGCTGACCGTAGAAAGCCGGACTTGATACAAAGTTTCGTTCAGCGGGTTGCCGTTATCCAGCCAAGCGACGGTGATGGATGTGAAGTTGATCGCGGTCCAAGTTGAAGCGGCGCTCGCCGGCACGTTCGCCAAAGTGGCGGTTGCGATGTCGCTGCTCCAAGGGCTCGTGCTCCCGTTGATGACGGCGCTGATTTGTCCGTAGTAGGTGGTGTTGGCCGACAAATTGGATGTGGTTGTGGCAATGAGCAGCGTCGTGTTGGAACTCACGATTGTGCCAGAAAAATTCTGCGCGGTTGAAACCCGCAAAGTGTAGCTGTCGGCCACTGGGGTTGTGGCGTTCCAGGTGGCGGCGAGCCAGTTCGTCGCGGCGCTGGAGAAGAACAAAGAAGCGGGCGTGTTGACCACGCGCGTAACCGTGCTTCCCAAAACGAGCCAGTCGGTTCCGATCCCGGAATGATTGACGGCTTTGACTTGGGCGTAGTAGGTGGTGGCCGGAATAAGGGAGACAAAGTTGGTTGTGAGATTTGTCGTGAAGGTGTTGAGAATTGTTCCGGATAAGAAATTTGAAACGGTTGAGAGCTGAACTTGGTATCTGGTCACGTTCAGCGGGTTGCCGTTATCCAGCCAGGTGACGGTGACGGATGTAAAGTTGACGGCCGTCCAAGTGGAGGCCGCAGAGAAGGGCGCATTGGCCAGTGTGGAAGTGGAAATGTCCGATGACCAGTCTCCTTCGGTGCTGTTGATGATCGATTTTGCGCGAGCGTAGTAAGTGGTGTTCAAAAGCAAGCTGGAAGTGGTCGTATTGAGCAGCGCCGTCGATGAAAGCGTCGCCGGCGCCGCGAAACTTCCATTCGTGCTGAATTGAACTTGATAAGTGTCTGCGTACGGATCGGCCTGCGTCCAAGCGAGCGTCAGCGCGGATGTTTGAGCATCGGAGAACTGCAGCGCGGCAGGCGGGTTCACACCAACCGCCCAGTTCAAGTTGTGTCCCCAATCGAACCCGGCCGGATAATCCAAGATGCGCAGTCCCAGCGATGCGTCGGAATCTTCCACTTCCACATATGCAACGGTGTGCGTGCTGGCGTTGTCGAGGTGCCAATAAACTCCGGTGTCGGTCGATCGCAATACAACCGGAAGTGATGGGGTGCCGATGGCAGTGAGCGAAGGAATCGTGAATGTTGAGCCTGCCGCAAAATACACGGTGGCCGCGGCTCCTAGTTCAGCGGTGTTGATGTAGAGCTGGTTCGCGGAGAATTTGGATGCGAAGGTCAACCCCCCGGAGCTCGTATTGGATGAAATGAGATAACCAAAGTTCTGTTCCGCGTTGTATATCGTTTGAGGCGATGTTCCCGTGAACGATACGGTGCTGTCGTTGTGAGTGAAAGTGCCGCCATTGCTTAAGTTGCCTCCCAACAAAAGCGGGTTGGAAGCGTTGGCCACGAAAGAACCGTTGGATGCGATGTTCAAGCTTCCGCCGATGATCAGTTCGGTGTCGTTGATGTTTGCGGTCACGACGGTGGTGTTGGAGCCGTTTCCAACGGTCAGATCTCCCTGAATTGTGAAAGTCCCCGCAGGGAATATCTGCGCGGTCGCCCCGGCTGGCGCGAGGTCCAGATGGCCGAACGGTTGCAAATCAATGGTCAAAGGATCCGTCGTTTGCAGATAGCGCACGCGGCTCGAGGGGCCCAGTGTGAATGTTGTGTATCCGGTGGGAAAAACGGAAGTTCCGGACATTTCAAACGTGGCACCGTTTGCGACCTCAAAGGTGTCTCCCGTGCCCCCCGCGATAGCCAGCCCGGCGTTGTTGAAAATTCCGGATTGGATCCGCAGATTGGCGGTGACGTTGGATGAGGTCACCGCGGCCCCCAATGTGACGCCGGAACCGGAGGTGTTGTTCAAATGGAGGTTGTGATAAGCGCCCGCCGTGAAGAACTGCACCGTTTGCGGAGAAACATCGTCCACGTAGCTGAACACGCTGCCCGCGGTGCCGGCGGTCAAGGTGCAAGAGTTGCTGGGTATGGTCAGGTCCCCTTTCAAATTCAACTGTCCGGCGCCGCCGGACATAATGATCATTTTCTGCGAGCTGGCGGAGGCCGTAAATGACATGCCTCCATAGGCGTTCAGTTGTCCGGATGTGATCACGATCTGTGATCTGCGCGTACCGGCGCCGCTGGCGCCGAGGAAAGATATGAGTCCGCTCACGGTCGCGGTGCTGTCGTTGATGTTCCATCCAGTCGTGCGAGGCGTGGTCGACGGTTGGTTGAAGACGACATTGCCGTTCACCGTTAGAGTCACCGTGCTCAATTGCGTCAGCGAATTGTTGTTTCCCGGCGCTGCGAACGCAAGTCCCGCGACTTCGGCATCGACATTCAAGGTGATGTTCACGCCGGCGTTAATAGTGATGGCGTCGGTGGGGCTTGGGATGCCTCCGGGACCTGTGCAATTCGCCCACCGACTTGCGACATCCCAATTGCCGCTTGCAGTGGCATTGCAGGTGATGGGCGCAAGCGTCGTGGTGCTGCCCAAACCGAGATAATCGGTTTCAAAACCGGTTTGGCCGATGGCTTTGACGCGGGCGTAATAAGTGGTGTCGTAGAGCAAATTCTCGAACATGTGGCTAAGGTTGGCTGTTGTGGAGCTGTGAAATTCTTCCGAGGTGAATTCGGTGTCGGTGGCAAGATCCACAACATACGTCGTTAGGTTCGATGGGTTGCTGTTGTTCAACCACGCGACAGTGATGGTAGTGAAACTGACATATGTCCAAGTGGAGGCGGCCGAAGCGGGAATGTTGGGCAGTGTTATGGTTGAAACGGCGGATGTCCAAGCGCTGGAGAGGCCCTCAACCACGGACTTGACCTGCGCATAATATGTGGTGTTTGGAATGATGCCGGTTGTGGTTCCATCGGTCAGAGCCGTTGAGATTGCCGAGACCGGCGCCAAGAAGTTTTGGTTGGTGCTGATCTCGATTGTGTAGCTGTTGGGAAGAGGCGAGGCGGCGCCCCACGAATAAGTAAAGGAGCTCACAAACACTTCGCTGATCTGGAGATTAGACGGAGGATTTGAAGCAAAAACCCAGTTCGTGCTGCCTCCCAGATCCGAGCCTCCGGGGTAATCCAGAATGCGTATGCCGGCGGAGGCATCCGAGTCGCGGACTGAGACATAGCGGACGGTGTAGGTGCTGGTGTTGTTCAAATGCCATGCCGTTCCTTGTTGCGATGAAAGAAGAGAAACAGGATATGCGGCGGAGCCGGTTACTTTGAAATTTGTGAAGGTGAAGGTGGAAGTCCCCGCGAAGTAGAGGGTTGCCGGCGCGCTCAGGTCGGCCGTGTTGACATAAAGTTGTGTCGCGGAGAAGCTAGATGCAAACACCACTCCGCTGGAACTGGAATTGGAAGAAATCAAGTGGGCAAAATTTTGTCCGGCATTGTCAACCGTTTGAGCGCTGGCGCCAGTGAATGCGATTGTACTGTTGCTGTGCGTGAAGACTCCGCCGTTTGTCCAATCGCCCAAAATGAGAAGCGGATTGTTTGCGTTCGCAGTGAACGAGGCGTTGAGGTTGATGTCCAAGTCGCCGTGCACGGCCAACGCGGTGCTGTTGGCGTTGGCGGAGATGGCGGCGGCGTTGGTTCCATCGCCGATCGTCAGATCTCCGTAAACCGTGAATGCGCCTGCCGGCAGGTTTTGCGTGGCCAAGCCCGCCGGCATCAGATCCAGGTGTCCGTATGTATGCGTGTTGATTGTTAGCGGCGTCGAGGTCTGACGGTAACGAACACGGCTTGTGGGTCCAAATGAGAAGCTGGTGAATCCGGTCGGAAAATCGGACGTGCCGGTCATTTCAAATGTGGCGCCATTTGCCACTTCGAACGTTTTTCCGGATGCGCCGGTAACCTCGAATCCTCCGTTCGTGAAAAGCCCGGACTGAACGCGCATATCTCCAGCCACACCCGCTGCGGATATGGCCGCGTCCAATGTGACCCCGAAGCCGGACATGTTGTTGAAATACAAGTTATCGTAGGCCCCTTCGTAGAAATACTTAACGGTTTGGGCGTTGGTGTCATCCATGTAGTTGAACGAGCTGCCGGCTGAGCCCGCAATAAGGCGGGATGAATTGGCCGGCGTGGTCAAAGATCCTTCGAGATTGATTCGCCCTGCGCCGCCGGACATATCGATCACCTTGGCCGGTGCCGTGGAAGCGGTGAACAACATACCTCCGAATGCGTTCAGTTGGCCCGATGTAATCACCAGTTTTGATACGCGTGAAACGGTGTTGTTGCTACCTTTGAAAGAAATTAAGCCAGCAACAACGGCGGTGGAGCCGTTTAAATTCCAGGCGCTGGTGCGGTTGTCGACCGTGGGTTGATTAAAATTGACGGGTCCTGTGACCGTCAACGTCACCGTGCTGAGCTGGGTTAATGAGTTGTCGGCGGCAGGGGCAGCGAATTCGATGCCGGCTATGGTGGCGTCCATATTCAATGTGACATTGACCCCGGTGTTGATTGTGACCAAGTCGGTGGAAAGCGGAAGCCCCGAGGGACCGCTGCAGTTGCTCCAGACGGCGGGATCGTCCCAATTTCCGGATTGCACTGCACTGCAGATGGTCGGCGCGAGAGTTGTGGTGCTGCCCAGTTCCAGAAAATCGGTATGTATGCCGCTGTGATTGGTCGCTTTCACGTGGGCGTAATAAGTGGTGTCCAACAATATGTCTTCAAATGTGGCATGCAAGTTGTACGTAACGGAGCTATGGAATTCCTGGGATGTGTAGTTGACATCGGTGGCGATTTCAACTGTGTAGCGCGTAAGTCCGATGGGATTGCCATTGTCCACCCAGTGAACGGTCATGGATGTGTAACCGACCGCGCTCCATGTGGATGAATGGGAGGCGGGCGACTTGGCCAGTGTCGCAGTTGCGACATAAGCCGACCAATCGCTGTTGATTCCCACATTTGTGGATGTGACCCATCCGTAATAAGTGGTGTTCGGCTCCAACGGATCGATCGTGGTCGCGAATAGGTTTTTGGTCGTTGAGCTCACCAGCGTTCCACCGAAATTGGAATCGGTGCTCACTTGGAACGTGTAGGTCTCACCCGGGAGAGTGGGTTCATCCCATGAGGCGGATAAAGAATCCGGTTGCGCCGTGGTATACGACAAATTGGGAGGTGTCTGCGGCGACATAGTTACGGTGCTGTTCAGATTCAGCCAATCTGTGCCGACGCCAGAGTGATTGACGGCTCTGACTTGCGCGTGGTACTGCCTTCCATGCGCAAGTGCAGTAAAGGTAGATGTGGTTCCAACTGTCGTGCTCACCCAAATGGGTTGGGTTGCAAATCCGGCGGTGCTGGAGATCCAGGTTTCATAGATCGTGCCCGAAGGATTTCCTCCCTCAGCCCAGGTGACGGTGAGCGAGGTGAAATGGACGGTCCAAGTGGATATGACTGACGCCGGGATGTTCGCCCGAGAGGCGGTCGAGATGGTGGAAGACCATGCGCTCTCCAAGCTTCCCACCGTCGATTTGATCCTGGCGTAGTAGGTGGTGTTTACGAGAAGGTTTGAAGTCGTGCCGTTGGTGAGCGATGTCGTGATGCTGGTGACTGGAGCGGAGTGGTCGCTGTTCGTGCTGATGTCGACAACGTAGGAATCCGGAGCGGCATCGGAGGCGTCCCAAGACAAATCAAGGGAAGTTGTTTGTGCGTCCGAGAACAGTAGACCCGTCGGCGTGACCGCGCCCATTGCCCAGTTCAAGTTGTGTCCGAGACTTACGCCGCCGGGATAATCAAAAATGCGTTGACCTTGCGAGGCGTCCGAATCCTGTACGGAGACATACTGCACGGTGTTGGTGCTGGTGTTGTTCAGGTGCCAATAGACGCCTGTGTCTGTCGAGCGCAAAACAACGGGATAGGCGGATGTTCCGGTCACTGAGAAAGTCGAAATGGTGAATGTCGATTTGCCGGCAAAGTAAATCGTGGCCGAAGAATTTAAATCTGTCGTATTCACAAAAAACCGCTCTGCGCTGAAACCCGCGGTGAAGATAACGCCGCCGAATGAAGTGTTCGAAGAAATGAGGTTTGCGAAATTCCCACCTGAGTTGTTCACATACTGCGCCGAAGCGCCCGACCATGTCACTGTGCTTGAATTGCCGGAGAATGTTCCGTTGTTGGTCCAGTTTCCCCCAACGGTGATCGGCATTGCGGATGCCGCCGACCATGCGCCTTTGGAAGTGATGTTCACATCACCGGTTACCGATATAAATCGGTCGTATTGGTCGGCGTTCAACGTTGTCGTGTTGACGTCGGAGGGGTCTCCGATCGTGAATGTTCCGTTCACTGCGACGCGTCCGTTTCCGCCGTTTGATGTCCGTATGGTCCGGCCGGATACGGATGAATTGGTGAATGCCAAGTTGTTGAAAGTCCAATCGTTGGAGCCTGATAAATTGGTTCCAAAATATTGGTCGGCGTCGATTCGCTGCAGGAATGTGCCGCCTGAAAGATTGATTTGTCCGTTGGCTCCGCTGCCGACAACGCCGCCATTCACTGTTATATTCTGATCGCCCAACAATGTTCCCGCCGAAACGGTCAACGTGGACGTGACGAGTATGGGGTCGATCAGCGTCCAATCACCGCCGGATCCATTGAAAGTCAGATTGTTGAAAGCGTTGGAGCCGGTCATATTGCCGGTCAAGGTAATGCCGGATGAATTCCCGTTGAATGTGACTGTTCCCGCCCGGGCGATGAAGGAGCCGTCGTTTACGTAATTTCCTCCGATGGTCAAGTTATAGTTGCCGGTATTCACATCCAGCGCGTCATTGGAAGAGACGGTGAAGTTTCCGGCGATGGTCACATTGCCAGCCAGCCGTTTGGTCGGCGTACCGGAGGGGGCGCTCAACATGAGATTTCCGTAGGCGGAAGGCGTGCTGAGAATGAGTTGGTCGACATCGGCTTTGTAGGTAACAGTGCTGGTTGTGCTAAAAGACATTCTGTTGCTCGGATAGAGTGTGGGCAAAACCGTGGGATTTGATCCCGA
The DNA here is from genome assembly GCA_022072025.1 of Elusimicrobiota bacterium. NCBI lineage: Bacteria > Pseudomonadati > Elusimicrobiota > Elusimicrobiota bacterium. The sequence continues at coordinate 196,974 of JAJVIP010000007.1, read as the reverse complement.
TCCCAAAGACAATTCAGCGCCGTCTGCGACGATAAGCAGATTGGAAGCGTTGCCGGTGATCTGTTGTCCGCCGTCGTCCAAATTTCCATTGGACACAATTAGGTTCCCGCTCACCGTGATCGCTGAGCCCAGCGTTTGCGTTTGGTTCGGGGTATCGATGATCAAATGGTTGAAGGTCAGAGTCCCGCTGTTCAGAACGGTGTCGGCTGCGCTTTTAAACGTAACAGTGGATGTTCCTTGGGTGAATGTGCCGAGACGCGTTATGAGCGGTGAATTGGTTCCGTTGACGGCGATTGTCGAACCATTGGCGTTGAAGGTGCCGCCGGTATCCAGAATAAGCGTCCCGGTTTCAAATGACCAGTTGCTGCCGGTCGTGCTTAAAAGAGACGTGGCGGAGTTGGAGCGGGTGAGCAATGTGTTGCCTTGGACGGTGATCGGCGCTCCCATGTTGACCGTGAGAAGCCGAGCCACAGGCGCATCTGGGTTAAACGTCAGATCATGGAGAACGGTGACCGGGTCGGCCCCAAATGTGTACGTGCGCGCCGCCGACAAAACCGGGCTCATCATCAGGTCATAAAATGTGACAGCGCCGGAGTTGATGGTGACAGCTCCATTGGCCGTGATTGTCACCAGTGATGTTCCAACATTGAACCCACCGGCGTTCACAAGCAAAGTGCCGGAAGTTCCCGTGAGAATCAAATTGGCGGCGCGGGCCTCGAATGTTCCTTGCGAGAGAACATCAAGCTCGCCGGTTGAAAGCGTGTAATTTAAATCTTCGCCGGTATCCAAAACCGCATAGGCGTTTCCTGATCCGGAGATGACGGTGTCGAACGTTGCGCCGACGGTGATGGGCGCGCCCATATTGACGGTGAGGGTCGCTGTTCCGTCGGTTGGTTTGTCGGGCGCGATCGTGAAATTGCCATTGATGGTCTGCCCATCCGGGCCCATTTCGTATGTACGGTCTGTTGTGAGAGTGGGCGCCAAAACCACTTTGCTGAAAGTGACCGCGCCGTTGATTAGGGTCACATCCGTGTCGGGGTTGAATGTGACGGTCGAAGCGGTTGTTGCGAAACTTCCGGTTTGGGTCCACAGCGTGCCGGACGTTCCTGAGAGAACAATTTGCGAGGAACGTCCGTTCAGCAAACCACCCGCTTGAATGTTGATGTAGCCTGCGCTGATAGGATAGTTGCTGGTCGAAGTATCCAAGACCCCGGTGGCGCTCCCTGTCGGAGCAATGATGATGGAACCCTCCGAAGTGAGCGTGAGTGCTGCGCCCAAAGTGACGGTCGTCGCGAACACCGAGGCGGCATCGGGACTTATTATCAAGTTACCGGCGAGATTCAACGTGACGCCTGCGCCGACTGTGTAGGCGCGACTGACAGTAACCGTTGGGCTGATCGTTAAATTGAAGAAGTTTTGCGCGCCGCTGAACAAGGTGATGGCGGCATTCGGTGTGATGACGACATTGGAGCCGCCTTCGTTGAACGTTCCGGCTCTCGTCCAGAGCGTGCTGGTGGTGCCAGTAAGCGTGATCGTCGAATTACGCGCGGTGTAAGCGCTGCCTGCGGCAATGACCACTTTCCCTGTGGTGAGAGCGCCGTTGATTCCAACGCCGGCGTCCAAATGAGACGTTCCGTTCGTAGTTCCTGAGATGGTCGTGGTGTATGCGGCTCCCACCGTTACTGATGAACTCATGTTTACGGTTAATATCGCCGCGCTGGCGGCCGTGGGATTGATATTGAAATTGCCGTTCAGCGTGAGATGGTTGCCGCCCAACGTGTAGGTCCGATTTGTTGTGATCGTCGGCGTCAAAGACAATGCGCCAATGGAAGGAGTTCCGTTGAAAATCTGAATGTCGGTGTCGAGGTTGACGGTTACCGGTGCGGTGCTGGCGTTGATATTTCCGAAAACCGTGAATAGAACGCCCGATGTCCCTCTCAGCGTTATGGCCGAACCATAGGCCGTCAATGTTCCCGGCGTATCCACATAGAGGTTGCCGCAGGGCAAAGCAAAGCTGGTGCCGGTGTTGAGAGTCGAAGACGCCGAACCGGAACCAGTGACCGTGACCGTGCTTGTCACACCGATGATCGCACCCATTTTGACCGTGAGCATCGCAGCCGATCCGGCGGACGGATTGATCGACAAATTGTTTAAGACGGTGAGCGATGTCGTCCCGACATTCCAATTGCGGTCGGCTGTGATGGTGGGCGTCAACGTCAGATCATAAAACGTCATACCGCTTGCCGTCATGGTGAGGTCGGCATCGGGATTCATAATCACTTCCGATGTCCCCGGCAGGAACACGCCGGTTTCCGTGAAGAGCGTGCCTGATGTGCCAGTGAGCGTGATAGTGGAATCGTTTGCATTCATTGTGCCGCCGGTCACAATGTTGAGAACGCCTGTGGTAAACGCATGATTGGAAGATGTGGTATCCAAAAGCGAGGTGGCGCTGGTGGTGCGGGTGATCGAAGTTGTGCCTCCCACCGTTATCGGGGCCCCCATGGTGACCGTAAGCAGGTTGGCGGCGGTTCCGGGTTGAATGGTCAGATTATTTAATACCGTCAGCTCTGCGGCGCCAAGGGTATAGCCGCGCGATGCCGTGATGGTTGGTGATAGAGTAAGGTTATAGAACGATGTGGCACCGGCCAGCAACGGATTAAGATTGGCGTCTCCATTCATTATCACGGTGGAGGTCCCCTCATGGAATGTGCCGTTCATGGTAAACGGAGGCGAGTTGGTGCTGCGAAGAGTGATGGTTGATCCGTTGGCCTTCAAGGTGCAATTGGTTCCAACAACGAGTTCTCCAATGTTCATGGCGTAGTTGGCGCCGGTGTCGAGAAATGAACGGGCGTTGTTGGTCCCCCCGATGGTGGTGGGCATGGTGGCGGCGACGGTTACGTTTTGTCCCATGTTGACGGTTAAAGTGGCGTTTCCGGCATCGGGTTTATCCGGCAGAATCAGAAAATCCGCATTCAGTGTCAGCGCTGCGTCATTCAGAGTGTACGTTCGATTTGTTGTCAATGTGGGTGTTAGCGACAATTTGTAGAAAGTCACAGTTCCAGAAGTAAGCGTAGCGGATCCATCTCCGGTGAAGACAACATGCGAATTGCCTTGATTGAAAGTCCCAGCCCGCGTGAACAGAGTGCCGTTTGTTCCTGTGAAGGTGACTGTGGAGTTATTGGCGGTGAAGGTGTTGTTCGCCGTCAGATTGAGTGAACCCGTCGTAAAGGCGTGATTGCCTCCTGAGACCGTGTTCAGCAAGCCGCGGCCGTTGGTCGTGCCTGTGATCGTCGTGGTTCCCGCAACGATGATTGGCGCTCCCATGTTCAAAGTGAGAATTCGAGCGCCGGCGCTTGCTTTGGTGGCGTTCATCAAAAAGTCGCCGTTCACGGTTATTGTTCCCGTTCCCATGGTCCAGGTCCTATTGTTGGTGATAGTGGGGGTCAAGCTCAGGTTGTTGAACGTTGGTGTGCCGACAAATACGGTTTTGTTCGCATCGCCGGTAAAGACCACAGTTCCATTGTTGGCGCTGAACGAGCCACCGAATGACAGTGTAAATGGCGTGCTGGCCGTTGCTGTGATCGTGAGCGTGCGGTTGCTGCCGTCAAAGACGAGCGTGCCGCCGTTTTGAATCGTAACGCTTGAGATTGTGGGGCTTGTGTCCAATGTGATGACATGGCCGGCGCGAATGGCCACGGTGTCCGCCGATTGCGGCGTGGTACCGTTGCAACTTGTCCAAGAGCCTGCGGCGCTCCAATTGCCGGCAGCGGTGTTGGATAAGCAGTTAAACGTCCAGGCGATGCTGGGTATGAGACAGACCAGCAGTGCAGCCGTGACGGCTTTTACAAAGCGCATCAGTTGTGCCTTAGGCATTACTCAGCTCTCCAAGCTCCGAATGTTATCGCGCTAACAATTCCGCCAGCGTGAAACTGCCGAGGGCTTGATTGACCCGTTTCTCAAGTTGAACGCCCATGTCTGGATTGGTGACGTTCGCTTCCGGATCGATGGTGAGCGCTTCCATGACTTCCAAGGCGGTGATGCTGGAGAGCGGTTTGGCCAAACGGTATCCCACTCCTTTAAGCGCAAAGATGAGTCCCGCGTGAGCCATGCTCTGAAGAACCTTTTGAGCATAGGCGGGGGGAATCATTTGTTTGTTGGCGATGTCGATGGCGTCTTGAAACTCGGTGGGTGATTTCGATAATTCAAACAAACAAGCCACTCCATATTTGACCTTTTGATTAATTCTCATTTTTTTCTCCTTATTGATTCATTTATTGTTGAGGCGTGAGGCAATGAGTGCTGGACTGTGACAGTCCGGTGCTTGGGCAAAAAAAATCCCGCGTCATTCGCGCTGACGAATGAACCGGGATTTCTCTTGAACCGCCTAGTAATTTCGTGTCGAACCATTGTTTCAAGGGTCCCAAAAACCGGACCCGCAAAGGATACCCACGAAACTATTGAGTCTCAATGGGTTTATTGAGTAATTATTGAAGGACTGTTTTAAAAAACAGATCTATTTATCAGTGTGATTTTTGTTTTGGATGGTCCGAGTGATCATGAGGCCCAGGCCAGAGGAAATAATATTGAGGAGGACGTCTTTGGGATCGTAATGTCTGTTGGGGGTGATGCCCTGAAGAATTTCATCCAACCAACCAGAAGCGCTTGCCAGTAAAAATGCAAACAGCCACTGACTCAAGGGTTTGATGTTGTGATTTCGAAGGGCCCGTAGAAAAAAATATCCCAACAATCCATATTCGAAAAAATGAATTTGTTCTTCAGGGGTTTGCACATTTTTTGCGGTCAAGAAATAAACAATTCCAATCACGATTAGGCTGGCGTATCGCCAAAGAGATGTGGTGTGGTGAAAAACAACTTTCGTCAGAATGCAGAGCGAAACAATTCCATAGAGGATTCCAAGAGAAATTCGAAGCCAGCCGTGAGAACGAAGAAATGAAAGTGGAACTCTCGCGACCTCTAATGTGGCATAGATTAAAACGACATAGCCCAAAGCAATGGCCCAATCTCGAATCTTTGAATTCATGGGGCAACTATACTTAACTCCGGTAACTTTTTATGTAAGATGCCCGACGTAAAAATTTATCCAGACTAATCCACAGGGTTATCCACATTGTGCACACGGCCGAGTCCGCCCCATTTTTTCAACAAATATCATTCCTGAGCAGTCACTTTGCTCCGGCATTTTTATTTTTATCGCCTGATCGGCGTCGAGGTTTGCAAACACTGTATGCCGTTTTCAGGGTACTGGACGATGTGGTTGACAAAGGGGAGCAAAACCCCGGGCCTATTTTAGACATATGGCGTAATTTTTTTGAAAAATTGGATCCCCAGATACTGAAGCCCATTGGCCATGAAAAGCTTGGGTCCGCATTTGTTTCAGTCACGAAAGCATTTGATATTCCGATGTTTGCATTTAATGACTTTCTTGTGCATGGTTTGTTGCTTGATACGCAAAAAAATCAATTTGAAACTCCTATGGACACCGAGCGTTACTGTTACGGCGTAGCGGGAACAGTGGGAGTGACCTGTTTGCCTGTTTTTGGAGTCCCTTGGCAGGAAGCGAAAGATTTTGCGGTTCGTTTGGGTATAACCGTTCAGTGGATCAATACCATTCGGGATGTGGGAGTTGATGCCCAGATGGGGCGCATTTATCTTCCTCAAGACCATCTGGAAAAGTTCGGATGTCTGAAAGAAGACATCTTAAATCGGCGAGAGACTCCGGCATTTCAGGAACTTATTCGGTACGAAGCGGGCGTGGCCAGGAGCCATCACCGGCGGTCGTTGGAGCTCCTGCCTAAAAAATGGGAAAAAGAACTTTTACCCGCCCGTATCATGGGAAATATTTATATGAAGCTGCTTGCGAAAATTGAAAAGCACAACTATCCTGTGCTGACAAGAAAGGTTTCGCTGGGGATGATTGAAAGAGTAACAGCGACTTTAAACGCCTTATGGAGTTAAGATGAACAATGTGTATATAAAGACCCGGCCCACCGGAGCCTATCCTTATAAGATAAAGGAGGGAAATGCCGTGGCATTGCGTGCCATCATTTTCGATTGCGATGGAGTTTTGGTTGATTCTGAACCCATCCATTTTTCTGCTTTCAAGAAATCTTTGGAAGCTCATGGACTCGATTTAACAGAAGAAGCTTACAAAGAACGGTATTTGCCTTTGGATGACAAAGGAGTGTTCAGTAAATTTTTTCAAGACCAAGGGAAAGATCTCTCACAAGAAAATTTAGCAACTTTGGTTCAAGCCAAGGGTGTTGCTTTTCATGATTTGATTCAAACTGAAGGAATCATGGCTTATCCTGCTGTTCCCGAAGTGGTGATGGCGGCCTCGCAACGGTATCCCTTGGCCATTGCGTCCGGTGCGCGACGGCATGAATTGGAAGTTATTTTGGAAGCGTCCGGTCTCCGACCTTATTTTGAAGTGATCATTAGTGCCGACGATGTGGAACATGGAAAACCCCATCCTGAAAGTTTTTTAAAAGCGGTGGATAGTTTAAATGCTTCCGGCAAACGGAGTTCCGCCATTCGGGCCGATGAATGTGCCGTTATTGAAGATTCTAGAGAAGGAATTGTGTCGGCCCACACGGCGGGAATGAAATGCGTTGCGGTGGCCACTTCTTATCCTGCCTTTGAACTCTCGCACGCGGACCTTGTGTTGCCGGCGTTGGCGTCTTTAAAGATTTCTCAAATTGAAGATTTGTTCCAACCTCCGCAACTTCTTCAGGCTCCAGCTCCCCAAAATAATTAGAGGATAACGCGTTATGACCAGTGTACGAAGTCGCATCCTTTTTTTCTTTACTCTTTTTGCCATGGCGTCCATGTTTGCCGTGTACATGAGCAGTCGAAGTACCCGTTCCATTGGAAACGTGGCCTCCATTGTTATTAATCGTCACCTTCCTATGCTGTTGGCATTGAATGACATGGAAATTGCCATGCAGAAACAAGACAATGCTGTGAATGAATATTTATTGAGCAGTGACAAATTGTTACTGGATGAATATGAGAAACACCGCACTCAATTCAATCGATCCGCGCATGAAGCTGGAAAATTCGCAACGGAAGACATTGAACAGGATAAACTCATAGAAATTGATGAGCTTTATGCCCAGTTTGACGGCCTTACTCGTCAAATCTTAATGGCTCACAAACGCGGAACCTTTAATTCGCCTCGGATTGTTGAGTCTAAGAATCAATTCCTGTCCCGCATTCAAACTTTGTTGGATGAGGTGCAAGGAATTCGTCAAGGTATGACGATCGTTCGCAAAGAACAAGTGCGTGATACACTCAGGCGTTACAGTCTGGTCGCCTATGGATTTTTGGGAACCATTGCGCTCTGTTTTTTGGTGCTGTGGATTTATCTTTTTAAAACTTTGGTTCAACCACTGTCATTGTTATTGGAGGGAATACGGGATTTCACGCGGGGAAAAACTGAAGTTCAAATTCCCCGTATAGGAAAAGATGAATTGGGCGAACTACAAGAAGCATTTAACGAAATGTCGAGGGAAATTGCCGTTGAAAGGAAAAAACTTCGGAATGAATCTCAAAGTGACGCATTGACGGGGCTTTTCAATATGCGTTATTTCCGGCTTCAAATGGCGGAAGAATTCTCTCGATCACAACGTTATGGCCGGCCCTTGACCCTTCTCATGATTGATGTGGATCATTTTAAAGCCTACAACGATCGAAATGGTCACCCCGCCGGCGATATTGTTCTTAAAGAAGTCTCGCGGATTTTTATTCGCAATGTTCGAGGGACCGACATTGTGGCGCGCTATGGGGGAGAAGAATTCGTGGTTTTGCTTCCAGAAACACCCCTGGAAGCCGGCGTGAGCGTAGCGGAAAAAATAAGGCGTGCTGTTGAGGAGCATTATTTTCCTTTTGCTTCCTCTCAAGGTGGACAGAAAATTACGGTATCCATTGGTGTGGCGTCTTATCCTGATATCCATGTGACGAGTGATCAAGATTTGATTGAGTCATCCGATAAGGCTCTCTATTCCGCTAAAAAAGATGGACGAAATAGGGTCTATATTTCATCCAAAACCGAAGGAAATATTTCATTCGCAATTTACCAAGCGGCTGAGAAATCATTGTCCTCGAAGAAATAGTGTTTCGAAAAAACAAAGACGTCCGGTCCCTTTTAAAAAATCTAAAAACGTTTTATCCGCGACCGGAATGTGCTTTACATCACCGCACACCCCTTGAGTTGCTCGTGGCCACTATATTGTCGGCACAATGCACCGACGAACGCGTCAACAAAGTCACACCGGCTCTTTTCAAAAAATATCGAACGGCTTCTGATTATGCGCATTCTGATCCGACGGAATTGGAAGGCCTCATTCGATCCACCGGGTTTTACCGCAACAAGGCCAAGTCCATTCGAGGTATGGCCAAGCTTGTAGATGAGAAATTCGGCGGAAAAATCCCTCAAACGATGGACGAGCTTCTGACTTTGCCCGGCGTGGCGCGTAAAACCGCCAATGTGACCCTCGGGGTTGTGTTCAAAAAAGCGGAAGGAGTGGTGGTGGATACGCACGTGTCGCGTCTTTCACAGCGTTTGGGTCTTTCCAATAAAACTTCCGCAGAAAAAATTGAGAAGGACCTCATGGGTCAGATTCCAAAAGAATCTTGGATTTGGTTTTCGCACGCGCTCATCCATCATGGTCGAAAAATCTGCAAGGCTCGAAACCCATTGTGTGGTGAATGTCCGATTCGAAAAAACTGTCCCAATCCCGCCCTGGTATGAGCTTTGACGAAAGATATCTGAAAGGAATCGAACACTTCAATCGACGAGAATTTTATGACGCCCATGAGGTGTGGGAAGACCTTTGGAATCACGAGTTGGGGGAGCCTCATGGGTTTATTCAGGGTCTAATCCAGTTCGCAACCGCCCTTCACCACTTTGAGGCGCACAATCTCAAAGGAACAAAATTGTTATATGAAGCGGGCATGGAACTGTTAAAGCCTTACGGTGATGTGTACTGGGGATTGCCTGTCAGAAAATTATTGACGGATATGGCAGCTTGCGTCGAAAAAATTTTACCGTATAAGCAAGCCGACTTGCCGGGGCGATATCATCCCGGAAAAGAAAATTTCCCAGTGCAGATTGATCCGAGCTTGATACCGAAAATAAAATTAATCCAGGAATAACTTTTCTTAGCAGTATCGTGAGTGAAAATTCCTCCCCACGGTTTACAGTGGGGAGGGATACATGAATAAATTTATGAAACACAGCAATAGAAAATATTGGTGGACGCAGGACCTCTCGCGCATACAATTCTGTTTCGTGTGTGGTGGCGGATTGTCCCAGAGACTGGTGCCCGCCGAAGGCAAACGTCGTTTGGTGTGCAAGGTTTGTTTCCACATCACTTATCTCAATCCAAAATCCGTGGCGGGGCTTTTGCCCATTCTGCCCGATGGCCGGATTGTTCTTTTGAGGCGGAGTATTGAACCTGGTTATGGGAAGTGGAGTTACCCCGCGGGATACCAAGAGATGGGCGAGTCGGTTGACAAAGCCGCTGTTCGAGAAACGTTTGAAGAGATCGTGGCCAAGGTTCGCATTCGGTCACTTCTGGGAGTTTATTCCTACCCAGCGTCAGGGGTTGTGACCACTGTTTTTGTCGGGGAGGTTCCTCGATCGCAGAAACCACGTCCCGGAGAGGAAGCATTGGAGGTTGGGTTTTTTTCTCCCAATGTAATTCCTTGGAAAGATTTGGCTTTTCAATCGACCGTGGATGCGTTAAAAGATTGGGTGAAACAGAAATGAACTTTCCCATTGAAATTAAAAGACCTGTGATTTTTTTTGATTTGGAAACCACGGGTCTCGATCAAAAATATGACCGCATCATTGAAATTGGCGCGGTCAAAATTTATCCGGATGGAAAGCGGGAAGTCCTCACTATGAAAATTAACCCGCTCATGCGCATATCCGCTGAAATTTCAGCGCTCACGGGCATATCCAATGAAGAAGTGGAAAAAGCGCCAACCTTCGCTCAAGCAGCGCCTGAAATCGCTTCTTTTTTTGAAGGGTGTGATTTGGGGGGGTACAACATCGCTCGCTTCGACGTCAAAGTCATGACTGAAGAATTTAAGCGGGCCGGCATGAACTTTGATGCAGATAACCGGGCGGTGATTGATTCACAGGTCATATTTCATCAAAAGGAAAAAAGAGACCTTTCAGCGGCGTACAAGTTTTATTGTCATCGAGAATTGTCCGGCGCTCACTCGGCGCAAGCTGATGTGAACGCGACGGTGGATATTTTCATCGCCCAAATGGAAAGATACACGGACCTTCCTCGAAATCTTAATGAATTGCATAGGTTTTGTCGGGGCAATCAAGACCGGTTTGTTGATTCGGAAGGGAAGTTTTTTTGGCGGGATGGCGAGGCGGTTTTTAATTTCGGGAAATTTAAATCACAAACTTTAAGATCAGTGGCCCAGAAAAATCCCGAATATTTGCATTGGGTTTTGTCTCCCGAACGCCAATTTTCACAAGACGTGATTGATATTTGCTACCGCGCGATGAAAGGTGAGTTTCCTGCCAAAAAAGTCGAATCGTAAGCGTTACTTCAACTCTTTTTTGAAGGTAATGATTTCGTCGACCAACCCGTAAGCCTTCGCTTCTTCCGCCGACATGTAGTAATTGCGTTCGCTGTCCGCTGTAACTTTCGCTATGGGTTGATTGCAATGCCGGGCGATAATGGCGTTGAGCCTCTCCTTGGTCTCTTGCATTTCTTTGGCTTCAATTTCTATGTCGGTAACCTGACCTGAAATCCCTTCCCCATAAATGAGCGGTTGGTGAATCATGATACGAGAGTTGGGTAGACAAAAACGTTTTCCTTTGGTTCCCGCAGCCAACAAGACCGCGCCAAATGACATGGCCATTCCCATACAAATGGTGGTGATGGGGGACTTGATGTATTGCATCGTGTCATATATCGCCAAACCCGCAGTGACCATGCCTCCCGGCGAATTGATGTAGAGATTAATTTCTTTTTCAGGGTCTTCTGATTCCAGGAAGAGAAGTTGGGCGATGATTAGATTGGCGGAGTCCGTGTCGACTTGTCCGCCAAACCCTCCAACGAACAAGATCCGATCTTTGAGCAAACGAGAATAAATGTCATAGGTGACGGCGGCACCTTGGTTCCAGCGTTCAAGAATTGTGGGGACGATCATGGCCACTCCTTTTATTGTTGTTGCGGTTTTTCTTTTACCTTTTTTTCCGGTATATCAAAACCGCTACCACAACTGCGGTAAAGAAAATTACATTGCTGATACCAAACGCCTTGAGTTGAATTTCTCGAGATTGCAAGGCAGAGGGCAGCATGAGCAAAATGCACCCCCAGACCCCAAAAAGCCACCCCAAACTGATGTCTGCCGAGGTTTTCCTCTGAACGATGCGATAAATCAAGGGGATATTCCACAGCGGCATCACCACCGCTGCCAACAAACCCAAGTCGTGCCATAGGTTATTCATATCGAAAAGTATGCCATTTTTAGTTACGGCATCGTTGTTGCAAACCCTTATTCTGCCCTCTGAGAAATTAGATTTTTTTGAGGGAAAAAGTGTCGCATAGAGACTAAACTAAAAGAAGCCTTTACACTGGATACATATGAATGAAAAGGAAAAGGGAAAAATTTAGGAATATTATGAATCAAAAATATTCATTAGGGGTATTGTTAATAGGAGTCATTTTTTTCCCTTCATTGGGACGGTGTGAAAACCAACCTCCCGTCGCAGCCAGTCATGCAGAAACAACATTAATTAATACGCCTATCACGATTCCTCTCATTGCGACTGATCCAGATGGGGACCCGCTGACATTTTCAATTGTAACCGGAGTCTCCAATGGAAGTTTGGAGCAAGTTCTGGGCGATGCAGTTACTTATACTCCCAATTTAAATTTTACCGGAACTGATTCATTTACATTTATTGCCAACGATGGATTTGCTGATAGCAATGAAGCAACAATGTTAATCATGGTTCAAGGCGGCAACAATGGTCCCATAGCAAATGATGTTTCCGCGAATGTGGATGAGAATACACAAACCTCAATCTTGCTAATGGCCAGTGATGGGGACGGCGACACCTTACAATACATCGTCGTTGATGGTCCCTCACATGGAACAGTTGACGCACCCGTGGGTGCATCCATTAATTACACTCCAACTTCTGGCTATGTTGGCCCCGATAGTTTCACTTATAAAGTCAATGATGGAACAGAAGACAGCAACCTGGCGACGGTTTCACTGCAAGTGAATGGGGTGAACGATGCGCCAGTCGCCAACAATGTTTCCGATATCACCTTAGAGGACACCCCTAAAGCGGTAACGATGGTCGGGAGCGATGGGGATGGCGACACCCTGACCTACTCAATCGTTTCTGGTCCGTTGCATGGAACACTCAGCGCCGTATCTGGAAACCAAGTGACTTACACGCCCGGCACCAATTACAACGGAAGCGATAGTTTTACTTACAAGGTGAACGATGGAACGGTTGATAGCAATGTGGCGGCCGTTTCAATTCAAGTGAATGCGGCCAATGATGCTCCGGTGGCCAACAATATTTCAGAGACGACTTCCGAGAACACAGCAATAGCGGTAACGATGTTGGGGAGTGATGGAGATGGAGACACCCTGACCTATGTAATAGTTTCGGGCCCCTTACATGGAACACTCGATTCTGTTTCAGGAGATCAAGTGACCTACACACCTGCTGCCGGTTACAACGGAAGCGATAGCTTTACCTACAAAGTGAACGACGGAACCGTGGATAGTAATGTGGCGACCGTTTCAATTCAAGTAAATGCAGTCAATGATGCGCCGGTGGCGAGCAATGTTTCTGAGACAACCTCCGAGGACACAGCGAAAACAGTCACGATGGTGGGGGCCGATGGGGATGGGGACGCCCTGACCTATGCGATTGTGTCGGGTCCCTCGCACGGGACTTTGGGTTTGGTGAGTGGCAATTCGGTTACCTACACACCCGCATCCAATTACAACGGTGCCGATAGCTTCACTTACAAGGTGAATGATGGAACCGTGGACAGTAATGTAGCCACCGTTTCAATTCAAGTAAATGCAGTCAATGATGCGCCGATGGCGAGCAATGTTTCTGAGACAACCTCCGAGGACACAGCGAAAATAGTTACGCTCATTGCGAGTGATAGTGATGGAGACACTCTTACTTATTCAATCGTTTTAACTCCGTCGCATGGAACGCTCAGTGCTGTTTCTGGAAATCAAGTGACCTACACACCTGCCGCCGGTTACAACGGAAGCGATAGCTTTACCTACAAAGTGAATGATGGAACTGTGGATAGCAATGAGGCGACCGTTTCAATTCAAGTAAATGCAGTCAATGATGCGCCGGTGGCGAGCAATGTTTCTGAGACAACCTCCGAGGACACAGCGAAAACAGTCACGATGGTGGGAACCGATGGAGATGGGGACGCCCTGACCTATGCGATTGTGTCGGGCCCCTCGCACGGGACCTTGGGTTTGGTGAGTGGCAATTCGGTTACCTACACACCCGCTGCCGGTTACAACGGAAGCGATAGCTTTACCTACAAAGTGAACGACGGAACAGTGGATAGCAATGTGGCGACCGTTTCCCTTCAAGTAAATCCAGTCAATGATGCCCCAGTGGCGAGCAATGTTTCAGAGATAACCTCGGAGGACACAGCGAAAATGGTTACGCTCAGTGCGAGTGATAGTGATGGAGACACTCTTACATATTCAATCGTTTTAACTCCGTCGCATGGAACGCTCAGCGCTGTTTCGGGAAACCAAGTGACCTACACACCCGCTGCCGGTTACAACGGAAGCGATAGCTTCACTTACAAAGTGAACGATGGAACCGTGGATAGTAACGTAGCCACCGTTTCAATTCAAGTAAATGCAGTCAATGATGCGCCGGTGGCGAGCAATGTTTCAGAGACGACCTCCGAGGACGTAGCGAAAATAGTTACGCTCAGTGCGAGTGATAGTGATGGAGACACTCTTACTTATTCAATCGTTTTAACTCCCTCACATGGAACGCTCAGTGCTGTTTCTGGAAATCAAGTGACCTACACACCCGCTGCCGGTTACAACGGAAGCGATAGCTTTACCTACAAAGTGAATGATGGAACTGTGGATAGCAATGAGGCGACCGTTTCAATTCAAGTAAATGCAGTCAATGATGCGCCGGTGGCGAGCAATGTTTCTGAGACAACCTCCGAGGACACAGCGAAAACAGTCACGATGGTGGGAACCGATGGAGATGGGGACGCCCTGACCTATGCGATTGTGTCGGGCCCCTCGCACGGGACCTTGGGTTTGGTGAGTGGCAATTCGGTTACCTACACACCCGCTGCCGGTTACAACGGAAGCGATAGCTTTACCTACAAAGTGAACGACGGAACAGTGGATAGCAATGTGGCGACCGTTTCCCTTCAAGTAAATCCAGTCAATGATGCCCCAGTGGCGAGCAATGTTTCAGAGATAACCTCGGAGGACACAGCGAAAATGGTTACGCTCAGTGCGAGTGATAGTGATGGAGACACTCTTACATATTCAATCGTTTTAACTCCGTCGCATGGAACGCTCAGCGCTGTTTCGGGAAACCAAGTGACCTACACACCCGCTGCCGGTTACAACGGAAGCGATAGCTTCACTTACAAAGTGAACGATGGAACCGTGGATAGTAACGTAGCCACCGTTTCAATTCAAGTAAATGCAGTCAATGATGCGCCGGTGGCGAGCAATGTTTCAGAGACGACCTCGGAGGATACGGCAAAAATGGTTACGCTCAGTGCGAGTGATGGTGATGGTGACACTCTCACTTATTCAATCGTTTTAACTCCGTCGCATGGAACGCTCAGTGCTGTTTCTGGAAACCAAGTGACCTACACACCTGCTGCCGGTTACAACGGAAGCGACAGTTTCACCTACAAAGTGAACGACGGATCTGTGGATAGCAATGTGGCGACCGTTTCAATTCAAGTAAATGCAGTCAATGATGCGCCGATGGCGAGCAATGTTTCTGAGACAACCTCCGAGGACACAGCGAAAATAGTTACGCTCAGTGCGAGTGATAGTGATGGAGACACTCTTACTTATTCAATCGTTTTAACTCCGTCGCATGGAACGCTCAGCGCTGTTTCTGGAAATCAAGTGACCTACACACCTGCCGCCGGTTACAACGGAAGCGATAGCTTTACCTACAAAGTGAATGATGGAACTGTGGATAGCAATGTGGCCACCGTTTCCCTTCAAGTAAATGCAGTGAATGATGCACCGACCGCCGCCAATGTTTCCGAGACGACCTCAGAAGACACAGCAAAAACAGTAACGATGGTGGGGACCGATGGAGATGGGGACGCTCTGACCTATGTGATTGTGTCGGGTCCCTCGCATGGAAGCTTGGGTTTGGTGAGTGGCAATTCGGTTACCTACACGCCCGCTGCAGGTTACAACGGAAGCGACAGTTTCACCTACAAAGTGAACGATGGAACCGTGGATAGTAATGTGGCGACCGTTTCAATTACGGTAAACCCAGTCAATGATGCGCCGGTGGCGAGCAATGTTTCTGAGACAACCTCCGAGGACACAGCGAAAATAGTTACGCTCATTGCGAGTGATAGTGATGGAGACACTCTTACTTATTCAATCGTTTTAACTCCGTCGCATGGAACGCTCAGTGCTGTTTCTGGAAATCAAGTGACCTACACACCTGCCGCCGGTTACAACGGAAGCGATAGCTTTACCTACAAAGTGAATGATGGAACTGTGGATAGCAATGTGGCCACCGTTTCCCTTCAAGTAAATGCAGTGAATGATGCACCGACCGCCGCCAATGTTTCCGAGACGACCTCAGAAGACACAGCAAAAACAGTAACGATGGTGGGGACCGATGGAGATGGGGACGCTCTGACCTATGTGATTGTGTCGGGTCCCTCGCATGGAAGCTTGGGTTTGGTGAGTGGCAATTCGGTTACCTACACGCCCGCTGCAGGTTACAACGGAAGCGACAGTTTCACCTACAAAGTGAACGATGGAACCGTGGATAGTAATGTGGCGACCGTTTCAATTACGGTAAACCCAGTCAATGATGCGCCGGTGGCGAGCAATGTTTCTGAGACAACCTCCGAGGACACAGCGAAAATAGTTACGCTCATTGCGAGTGATAGTGATGGAGACACTCTTACTTATTCAATCGTTTTAACTCCGTCGCATGGAACGCTCAGCGCTGTTTCGGGAAACCAAGGTACCTACACACCCGCTGCCGGTTACAACGGAAGCGATAGCTTTACCTACAAAGTGAACGATGGAACCGTGGACAGTAATGTGGCCACCGTTTCCCTTCAAGTAAATGCAGTCAATGAAGCACCCGTTGCCAACAATATTTCTGGAGGAACATTTTTAGATACGGCCTATGCGGTAACGATGGTGGCATCAGATGGAGATGGAGACCCTCTGACCTATTCGATTGTTACTGGACCCTCACACGGAAGTTTGGGTTCAGTGACGGGGAACACTGTCGTATATACTCCTGTCACAGGATATCTTGGGACGGACACATTCAGTTATCAAGCGAATGATGGGTCGGTTAACAGCAACATCGCGATGGTTTCAATACTTGTTGAAGATGATAATCATGCGCCAACGGCCAATGAAGTCAATGACTCGACAACTGAAGATACTCAGAAGACCCTCACGCTCAGCGGAAGTGACGTCGATGGCGACACTCTCACTTATTCAATCGTTTTAACTCCATCGCACGGAACGCTCAGTGCTGTTGCTGGTAATCAGGTCACCTACACGCCCGCATCCAATTACAACGGTGCCGATAGCTTCACTTACAAGGTGAATGATGGAACCGTGGACAGTAATGTAGCCACCGTTTCAATTGCGGTAAACCCAGCCAATGATGCCCCGATGGCGAGCAATGTTTCAGAGACGACCTCGGAGGACACAGCAAAAACAGTAACGATGGTGGGGACTGATGGGGATGGGGACGCCCTGACCTATGCGATTGTTTCGGACCCCTCGCATGGAAGCTTGGGTTTGGTGAGTGGCAATTCGGTTACCTACACACCCGCTGCCGGTTACAACGGAAGCGATAGCTTCACCTACAAAGTGAACGATGGAACCGTGGACAGTAACGTAGCCACCGTTTCAATTCAAGTGAATGCGGTCAATGATGTCCCAGTGGCGAGCAATGTTTCAGAGACAACCTCGGAGGACACAGCAAAAACAGTAACGATGGTGGGGACCGATGGAGATGGGGACGCTCTGACCTATGTGATCGTTTCGGGTCCCTCACATGGAAGCTTGGGTTTGGTGAGTGGCAATTCGGTTACCTACACACCCGCTGCCGGTTACAACGGCGCCGACAGTTTCACCTACAAAGTGAATGATGGAATTGTGGATAGCAATGTCGCAAACGTGACGATCTTGATTGAAGGAGCGAATCCATCTCCCATTGCAAATAATTCATTTGAACGTACCACGGTCGATTCGTCATTGGTAATCAATCCCATCGTTTATGATGAGAATGGGGACCCATTTTCTATCGACATTGTGAATGGACCTTCTCACGGGGCAGCCATCGTCATTGGAAGTCAAATTCGTTACACGCCCCAGGCAGGTTATATTGGATCCGATGGCTTGACCTATAAAGCCAATGATGGCTTTAGTGACAGTAATATCGCGGTCATATCGCTTCAGGTAACCACAGAATCTGTTCCTGACCAGGTATCCGAATATGGAAATGTGCCTGAGGTGGAGGTGCAAACACAACAAGGGGCAGTTGTATCGGGTATCACTCAATTTGAATTGGTGTTGTCCAGAGATCTCAATAACAATGATCCGATGACTTCAACCAAAACCTTCTCTACGAGTTGCGGCATGCCCTTGGTTATGCAATTGCCAGAAAGAGATATCGATAATGATCTTTTGACTTACACGGTGATGCCGGGTATTGGTTTTAAACACGGAGTCCTGACAATAACTGGGGCTGTGGCAACCTATGTCCCATCTCCAGGGAAATGTGATGTTATGGATTCAGCCGTTCTTCTGATAGACGATCAACGAGCTGGAACTGGATATTTGGGGCTTAACATAACCGTTGGTTCACCAGGGGTTCCTTTTCCAGTTGTTCAGGATCGTATGATTCCTATTACGTTTCCGGATGAAAAAATATTTTCTTTGAATTACGCGGTTAATCTCACCACTGTTTCTCCGCCACTCCCTTATCGTGGATATCGCACTGTGAATAATTCTATTGTCACTTATTCACCCAGCCTCACACGGGCTGACAATGATGCCATGATTTACATGGCCAACGTTGGGGAAAATTATTTGTCTGCCGTCATTCTTCTCCCTATTTCTTCTCCCGAGATAACGAGTGCCAAGTGGCATGACGAAACTGAAAATGGGCCCGTGGTGGCGACAATGGGGACAACTTTGGGAATTCAAACCGCTGATATTGATACCACTGTGTATCCAAATGGGCTTCACACATTTGTGGCGGTCGTTCAGGATGCCGCTGGTCTCAAGGCTTCTTCTGCGATCAACGTCATCATTGATAATACGCCTCCCACCTGCGCCTATTCAGTTTCAGAGTCTCCTTTGGAAAATTCTTGGGTGAAGGAAAACATTTCATTCGTGGTAACAGTTGTTGACGACACCAATGGCAGCGGTGTCCAAGGGGCCAATTTGGTGGACCCTCGAAATTCGCAACCCCTTCCTTATATCCGCATCAGTGGAACGTCTGATTGGACGTTTCAAAATTTCAACACTTTATTATTGGCTGATGGCCATCACATCTTCAATTCGGAATGTTTTGACCGAGCCAACAATGTGAGCGGAAAAGTTTCACGAAACCTGTTCGTCGATAACACGGCTCCGACCGTGACGATGGCCTTGTCTCCCAATGCCATTAACGGGATCATTCAATCGCAGGTTTCAGTGGACGTGACAGCAACCGATGCCATGGGATCAGGGGTCGTCCAACTTCGATTGCTATTGGATGGTCAATTGCTCGCCACTTCATTCCCTTATTTACTTAACACAGATAGTTATTCGGAAGGAACACATGTTTTGACGGCGGAAGCCATTGATACCTTGGGAAATTTAGGCGTTACGACACAAACATTGGTTTTTGACAGGTCAGAGCCCATAATGGAAGTCGCTTCACCTGTCAATGGCGCTTCCGTGGTCGGTTCATTAAATCAAGTCCAATTTACAATCACAGAATCGAATGGAATCTCACCTGATTCACCCAAGATGTATATCGACGGGGCACAAGTGTCCTTCACGAAATCCGGAGATATTTACACATTCCTCCCCGCCGTGACGTCCAATGGTCTTCATTTCATTCTTATTGAGACACAGGACACTGTGGGTAACGTGGGCACCATTGAAAGTTCATTTGTTTTATTGGGAGGCAACAATATACCACTCCCCGACCAAGCTGAATTTATCACCCCCGCTGCCAACAGTTTCATTGGGGGGGGTGGTTTTCCCGTTCGAGCCTATATAACCGATAACAGTGGGCCCGTGTCGGGCGTTGTGTTAAATGTCAACGGAGGGTCCCCGCTGGTGATGACCACTTCCGGTGACAATGTGTGGACTTATGATTTGAATACAACGGCGTTTTCACAAGGGTCTGCCACACTTTCATTGACTTTTCAGGATGGAACCGGAGCGACTGTTCAGCAATCGGTCAATGTGACGATTGACAACACATTGCCCAGCATCACTCAACTCAATCTGATTGAGGGGGATCAGGTGTCAGGAGCAGTTCCGATTGAAATGAGTGTAACCGATAACTTTTCCGTTCATGAGATTTTGATAATGCTGGATGGTCAGGTGGTTGCCGTCTCTCATCCTTCAGGAACGGTTACATCAGACAATTTAACTTACTTGTGGGATAGTACCGGAGTAACCGAGGGGACGCATGAGGTTGCCGTGATTGTTCGGGATAAATCTGGAAACAGTCGAAGTGTGACACGACATTTGGTTGTTGAGAATGGAACAGTGCTTTCCCCAGTTATTACGATTTTAACGCCCCAAAACAATGACGCCATCAGTGCCATCACCCCCTTGCGTATGGTGGTCGATGGTCCCTTGTTAAACGCCGGTTTTCGCATTGACGGAGGGGCCCTCATTCCCGCCACACAGGTGGCGGGAACCAATGAATATAAGATCAATTTAAATAGCACGTTGTATGCAGATGGGAATCACAACATTGAATTTGTCGCCATGAATGCCGCGGGGCCCACAACTTTAACCACCACCGTATTTATTGACAACACGCCACCGGTGGTAAATATAGATATTCCCGTCAACAACCAAATAATTTTCTTGGTTAAGAATTTTATCGCCCGAGCTTTCGATAGTTCAAATCTTCCCCTGACCGGAGTCCGGATGTTTATTAATGCTTCTCCTTTGGCTTTTTTCCCAGGGAACGTTGATCCCAGCAATCACATTTACTCCTATACCTTGGATACATCGGCGGCAGAATATCTGGACGGGGACTACAATTTTGTCGTGATCGCGCAAGACAAGGCCGGCAATGAAACTCAGGTGACAGTGCCGTTCCGCATTGACAATGTGAATGTGCCCATTTCCAATGCCCTTGTCGATTGGACGCCCGCGGCTTCTTTTGTTGTGGGCCCAGAAAACACGGTTGTAAGCGCGAAAATTTCAAACGCTAGTGTTGACGGTACGTCTGTCACTGATGCGGCGTTGAAATGTACCGTGACGGTGGATGGTCAAACAAGACAACTGCCTGGATCGGTTCGACTGGTCGGTAACACATTGAGATTTTGGGGATCCATTCCCAGTAACGCGATGGTCCATTGCACTCTGAATGTCTTGGATATGGATGGAAAAGCCATTCGTCAAACTCATCATTTCATCAGTGGGATGGATCACACTCTCGGGGGTACTGTTACGCTCTTGCCGGAGGGTCTGTTGAAGTTCTCTATTCCTCCCTACGCGTTGAAAACAGACGCTTTCGTTGAGATGGTTAAGCTGCCCGCGGAGCAATTTGAATTGGATGGTCGAGAAATCGTTTACGGCCCCATTCAGATCAGAGCCGCTGATTCACAAGGGCATCCCACGGTTTTGGTGGCTCCTGGGCGCATGCGGTTTGAACGGTCTATCCAAGCGATACCAGAACCACAACGAAATAATTTTATTGATCAGGCGGAAGTCTATAGCCAGGATCAGTATTGGAAAATTTTGGGGGGCAGTGGTATTACCACGCTCACCAAATCCGATACTCCAGGGGCCAGGACCATCAGTGTTCCAATTGAGCAGTTTGGCATCTTCCGCATTACGGCCTTGGCTCTTCCCGCCAAAGGTGTTTCTAATTTGTTCAACATGCCCAACCCGTTTTCTCCAGCCGAAGGCGGGACCGACATAAGCTATCTGTTGGGCGCGGATAGCGATGTGGACTTGGTGTTGTACGACCTGTTCGGAAACCTGGTGCGCCGAATGGAAATTTCCATTGGCAACGAGGGTGCCAAAATTGGTCAAAACACGGTCCATTGGGATGGCAAGAATGGTGCTGGAAAGGTAGTAGCGAATGGGGGTTATATCCTCCAAATCACCGCAAAAGATAGTTCAGGAAGCGTAACGCGGGCTCGCTATAAGGTGGGCGTTGCAAAGTGAGATTGATTTTTCAATCTGTTTTTTATTCGGTGGTCATTTCCCTCGTTTTCGGGGCACCAACCTCGGCAGCGGTTGATTTTGGTTTTGCCAGCGCCGATGCAGGCCATGCGGGCGCGTTCCTTGAATATGCCAACAGTGCGCGAACCCTTGCCATGGCCGGAGCTTCCACCGCAGTTTCTGATGATGCCAGTGCCGTATTCTCCAATCCCGCTGGGCTCTCCCAGGTTGAACGCAAAGAATTCATTGCCAGTTATTCCACCTTATTTGAAAACACAAAATTCAGTGTTATTAACTATGCCCAGCCCACCGCTGTCACGGGAACATTTGGATTGGGTTTTATCAACCTTCAATCGGGTGATTTTGAACGGCGCGATACTGTCGGAGAAAAAAACGGATCGTTTGGAATTTCAGACTCAGCTTTAATTCTCTCGCATGGGTTGGATATGGGAAATCGTTTTTCCATCGGTTCCAGCTTTAAAGTCATTCGACAACAAGTGGATGAATTTTCAGGAACCGGCTATGGTTTGGATGGTGCCGCCATGATGAAATTAAATCCGTTATTAAGTGTTGGATTGACTTTGCGCAATGTATTGGCGCCACACATCAAGCTTCGCCACGAGTCAGATCGTTATCCCTATGACATACGGCTGGGATCTCGTTGGCAGGCCACTCGGAAGCTCATGATCGCCACCGACTTTAACCAAACCAGCGGTCGTTCGATCAAAGTCCGATTGGGCGGCGAATGGGTTACCACATCGCTATTGGTATTCCGTCTTGGGATCAATGAAACAGAACTCACCACAGGCCTTGGTCTTAAATTGAAAGATTGGGGCATTGATTATGCCTTTGGTTATAACGATGCTGCTGCGGGTTTACAGGATTTGGGTTCCTCTCATCGATTGGGGCTACATATGAAATTTGGCAAGAGCATTTCTGAACAAGAGGCCAATATTCGATGGCAAAAGAAAGGGCGTGAGGGTTTGGCCCAGCTTCGTAAACGAATGAACTCCTCTTCAAGCATTCGAGATTCTGAATTGGAGGAATTGCTCACCACGGTTCGCCAAGTGATTCGTCGGCAGGGATATCTTAAAGCCGAAGATCTCTACACGGCTCAAGGATACGTTTCCTATTTCGAAGGTTCCTATGAACGCAGTGTTCAGGCCTTGGGAGAGGCGCTCACGTTAACTCCGCAAGATGGTGTTTTGGCCAAGCATTTGGAAATGGCGAGAAAACAGATGACAGAGGAGCGCACTCGCGAAATAGTGAATTATGAATTGAGACGTCTTAAAGAATTTTATTCCAAGGGAGATTGGAAATCGGCCCTGAAATCATGCGAAAAAATCTTAAGTTTTCATCCCGATCACATTGAAGCGTCGATGTATCTGGTTGATGCTCGCAAACAGATTAATGAGCCCATCGAACGTGAAATGAAAATCGCTGTGGCCAAATTTAATCGTGGTGAATATTTGGATGCCATAAAAAGTTTTCAACGCGTCAAAGAACTCAATCCAGAAAGTAAAGAAGCCAACGACTATATCGCCAAATCTATTGCGGCCTTGGAGAGATTGGCCGCGACAATGCCAGATCCGGTTTCAGAATCATTTGTTTCCTCTGTTTATGAAATCGGTCGCAACATTGACCAAAGCCGTGAATTGTATAGCAAAGGATTAATTTCCTATTCCCAAGGAAACCTCCAGGACGCTGTTCGTCTTTGGGAAAAAGCGGTGCAATACGACACACAAAATGCCTTGGCTCGTAATGCTTACAACCGGGCCCAAATCGAACTTCGCGATAAGCAGTGAAGGTGTCCCCTCCTTATTCATTGATTGATTTTTAAATTCATATTGAAAATCCAATCAGATTTGATGTTTGGCCACTTCGGTGCATAACCTTTCTATGAGTTGAAAAAAGTCACAGTTTCATGGGATAGGACCTTAATAGGAATTTAATCAAGAGTTAAGGCGATCTTCATGGTGTGAGTTAAACAATTAAAAGCATGTGGAGGAGATCCATGAATTTACGAACAAAATTTCACTTGGCCAGTTCATGTTTGATTCTAATGGCGGTGGGTGGAACCATGGTTTCTCTTTTGGTTTATGAAAAGAAAAGACTCATGGCCGAAATCTCACAACAGCAAATGGAAGAACTGGATAAGTTGGCCCGTGTGTGTGAAGACAGCATGATCGTTTATGATGAGCCGGCCCTTTTCAAGTACGCCAAGAACCTCGTGACTCTTTCACATCCCCGTATTGTCTACGCGGGTTTTGTCTATCCCAAGAAGACTGAAGGAAGCCCCTGGATGTGGGAAAACGGTTCCGATCGTCTGACCTATCTCGCTGAAGATGATTCCCATATAAAAATCATTCAAGACTCTGGCATGTTGATGCGCAGACAATTCCAATTGAATGGGCAAAAAATCCTGGAACTCTCAAAACCCGTGGGCCGCATTGGTTACGTGCGTTTGGGATATTCCGTTGATGCGTTGGCCGCGTTATTCGCTCGAACCATTGAGAAATCCGTGCAACGTTTTACTGTTGTGGGACTCATTGCCATTGGATTCGGCTTGATATTGGCCCACTTTTTCAGTGTTGCTTTGGGTCGACCTATAAAAAACTTGATGAACGCCGCTGAGGCCATCGCCCGTGGTGAAAAAGGAATTAAAGTTCCGGAAGGACGCAATGATGAAATCGGAAAACTGACAAAAACTTTTAACCATATGTCGGACGAGCTGATAAAACTTGATCAATTGAAGGATGATTTCATGTCTCACGTTTCTCACGAGCTTCGCTCTCCACTCACGAGCATTATTTCAACTGTTGAGCTGATGTCCGAAATGCCCCTCGCCAACAAAGACCCCAAAGTCCGCCGGTCCATCGACCGTCTGATCTATGGGTCCGAACGGTTGAATCGATTGATCGATAATATCTTGGACTTAACACGCATGGAAGCCGGCAAAATGCCATTCGATATTCAGCCCGTCAACATCGGGGGATTGTTGTGTGAAATGGCCGATTTCTTTGAACCTCGCGCCATGGAGAAAGGCCTCAAAATTCAGGCGATTGTCCCCGCGGAATTTCCGTTGGTAATGGCCGATTCGGAAAAAATTCGGCAAGTGATCTCCAACCTAACCCACAATGCCATCAAATTCACCAACAAAGGTGGAATTGTGCTTTGGCTTAAGGAACGAGACGGCATGGCCACCATTGGCGTGCAAGACACGGGGGTGGGTATTCCCAAGGAAAAATTGTCCAGCGTGTTTAAAAAATTCGAGTGTTTAAAAGATACCCGTGACCGTGTTGAAAAGCCGGTGCCGGGTTCCGGTTTGGGCCTCAACATCGTTCAAAATTCCATCAAGGCGCAGGGTGGAAAGATTTGGGTTGAGAGTGAAGTGGACAAGGGATCCACGTTCATTTTCCAACTGCCGTTTGCTCCAAAGGAAATGCAGCAAAAAGTGACGGCGTCAACCTCTCAGGTGGCGAAGGCCTTGTCTTTGCCACCTCAAATGGCGGTCGCGAGACTGCCTGTCAATCTTTCCCAAGGAGGTCCCAAATGATCACAAAGATCCATCGGGGACATTCTATTTCATTGGCGAAATTTCTGTTTGTAGTGCCATTGGTCTTGGTCGCGATTACTCCAGAAACTGTAGTCGCCGACTATCCTTGCAATGGATTCTACGATGATACTCTGGGAGCATGCCTCGAAGAAAATGACGTGATTTCTGTGGAAGTCGGTACACCGCAAGATAGTCCCTTGAGGGGGGCTGATTTTCTCTTCAATATTCACACAGTCCGTTCAATCCTCAACACCGATCCTCCCACTGAGTTAGAAGATTACCTATTGGCAAACCCTTCTCAACTCAATGTCTGGATGCCTTCCTTTGACGGCGATAACGATTCCATAACATACTCGCTCATATCAGGTCCCTATCATGGGACAGTTTTGGTCTATAACAACTTCGCTGAATACACACCTGGACAAGGCGTGAATAACATTATTGATACGTTTGTTTTGCTTGAAGATGATGGACGTGGGGGGCGTGGATATAGAGTTATTAACGTAAGAATAGGAAATCCAAGCGGAGATCTTCCGGAAGCGGAGAATCTCACTGAATCAGTTACGTTTGGGAATCCCCTGTCATTTTCTTTAGATTACAAAGGGCTAATCCACCATTTGACGGAGCCTTTGCCGCATCGTGGGGCCGCCACCTTATCAGAGAGTGGAATTGTTACTTACACCCCAAATGCTTATAGGGCTGATGATGATGCCATGGTTTATACCGCCAAGTCTGGTGATAACTATATTTCAGCCATCGTTCATTTGGATATATCCGAACCTCAAGTTATGTCCGCTGAGTTGCGAGATGGAACATTTACGGGGCCCGTCGTGGCCACCTTCGGTTTGAATTATGGAGAACAAACCGCACGGGTCGATACAACTGTATTTCCAGATGGAGAGCGAACTTTTGTGGCCGTGGCTGGTGACCAAACAGGGCGTGTTGCCAGCCAATCTGTGCGCGTTATCATTGATAACACGCCTCCCACTTGCGTTTATAACCCCGTTGGAACCCCGGATGAAAATACCTGGGTCAAGGGAAATGTATCTTTCACCGTCACATCGATCGACAACGTTGGTGGAAGTGGAGTTCAGGGCGTCAATTTGGTGGGGCCCCATAATGGGCAAATCTACCCGTATTTGCGGGTGGCAGGAAGCGCCGATTGGTTGTTTGAAAATTTCAATACCTGGTTGTTGGCAGATGGCCCTAATCTTTTTGAATCTGAATGTTTTGACCGGGCCGGCAATATCAGCGGTCGTATTCCCAGAAATTTGAATGTGGACAACGTTGTTCCTGCTCCCACTCTAACATTCGATCCTCTTCCTTCAGGTCAAGTGCTTCGAGGTTTGGCAACAGTCAATGTCATTGGAAATGATGGCACTGGCTCGGGAGTGTCGCGGGTGAGTCTAAAGTTAGATGGAAGCCTTCTGGCCACTTCTTTCCCATTTTCCCTGAACTCCGCTGGATATCCGGAAGGTTTTCACACTTTGGAGGCAGAAGTGGAGGACAACCTTGGCAATAAAGCAACGAGTTCACGAAATTTGAATTTTGATCAATCCGCCCCTCTCATCACCATTACCCAGCCTTTGGAGGGTTCGAGAGTAGCTGCGGGTTTCAACCAACTTCACGCCACCCTCACCGATCTCAATGGTATTGACGATTCTTCCATTGAAATTGTTGTGGATGGAGTCGTCATGTCACACACCCGATCTGGGAATATTTTTAGCCTTGCATCTGCACTTTCTTCCAATGGTCCTCATTCATTGGTGGTGCGCGCCAAAGACAGCGTGGGCAACCAAGGATCATCCGAGTTGCGAACCATTGTCTTAACAGGGGGAACCGTTCCGGGAGGAGGCAACACAGTTCAATTTATTTCTCCTCTACATGGACAGGAAATAGCGGGGCAGTATCCCCTTCGTGTCTTTAATCCGGATCCAACTGTGACATCGATCGTTGTGTCCATCAATGGTGCGAATTCATTGCCATTGATCAATGATGGAGACGGCATCTGGAAATTGGATGTGGACACAAATCAATACCCGGAAGGATCCACCACCCTTGAAATCCGATCAGAAAATGGGAGCACGACTGCGCAACAATCAGTAACGGTTTCAATTGATCGGACGAATCCTGAGGTCACATCTTTCGTCCCGGCGCAAGGTCAGAATGTGTCGGGCGTAATGCCGATTGTAGTCGCAATCACAGATAACCAATCGGTCAATTCTGTTCGGATTCTTGTTGATGGAGAGTCCGTGGCCGTGTCTCAGCCGAATGGATCATTGGCTTCCACTTCTTTAAGTTATTCCTGGGACACAACCCTCTTTTCCAATGGAACCCACGGGATTCAAGTGGAAGTGATGGATCAGGCGGGGAATATTAAAACTGAGACGCGTAACGTGACGGTTCTGAACGGGCCTGCTGTGCTTCCAACCATCACCATATTAGAACCCAGAACGGGAGACGCCATCAGCGGCATCACTCCGTTTAGAATGTTGGTTCAAGGAACTTTTTCGAGTGTTGGAATCCGAATTGATGATGGTCCTCTCATCCCTGCTGTGCAAGTTCCTGGAACGAATGAATATCGAACCAATATCAATACGACGATTCCCACTCCAGGGCCGCACATCATTAAGTTTGTAGCGGATACAACGTTTGTGACGGCCAATGTGTACTTCGACAACATCGCTCCTACGGTTGTGGTTGAAGCCCCCACCAATGGGCAGTCAATATTTCTCATAAAAAACATCATTGTTCGGGCTTCCGATAATTCCAGCGCCTCAAACATTCCATTACAAGAGGTTCGACTTAGCTTGGGGTCGACTCCCTTGGCTTTTTTCCCTGGTCACACCGACCTTTCAAATAACACCTATTCCTACGCGCTTGATACAACGAATTCGGCATTTCCAGATGGCTCTTACAGTCTCATGGTTACCGCACAAGACAAAGCGGGGAATGAAACCACGGTCATTGTCCCCTTTCAAATTAACAATGCAGAACCGCCCATTTCCTCTGGGGCCCAGGTGGATTGGACACCGGTGGAAAGTTTTGCGGTGGGACCCACCCGCACCGCCGTCAGCGCCACTATCAGCAACGTTGAATTGGTTCCTACTTCGGTGAATGAAAGCGCGTTAACTTGTGTTGCGGATAAAGACGGCCAGAGCAACTCCATTCCCGGGCGGGCTGTTCTGGACGGGCGAACGGTGAAATTTCAGGGGGTTATTCCCAGCAACGCCAATGTGACCTGTCTATTGCGGGTGATTGAAAAAGGAACAGATAACATTGAACGACTCATACGCAGAACAAAAAGTTTCACCAGTGGCATGGATCGTTCATTGGGCGGCACCGTCAAATTGTATCCCGATGATTTGTTGACGCTTTCGATTCCAGCCGAAGCTCTCAAAAATGACGCTTTGATCAGAATGGTCAAGTCGCCAGCGGGCGAATTGCCTCTGGATGGAAAAGAAATCGTTTACGGGCCCATTGAAATTAGGGCCATTGATGCCAATGGTTTGGCCACAACCTTGCAAGTTGCGGCACGTATGGAATTTAAGCGCAACATTAACGAGATTCCTGAACCTCGACGCTATGGGTTCGTTGATCAAGCCGAAATATATTCAACCAATTTCTGGAAAGTATTGGGCCCCAGTGGAATCGCTGCAACGACCAAAGACAATCCGCAAGTCCGTGGTGTGACTGTTTCCATAGAGCAATTTGGGGTTATCAGAATTACTTCTTTGGCGGTCCCTCCCGAAGGAATTTCCAATTTATTGAATATGCCCAATCCGTTTTCGCCGGCCGAAGGGGGAACAGATTTCAACTATTTGTTGGGTTCGGACAGTGAAGTGACTCTGGTGATGTATGACCTGTTTGGGGGGATGGTCAAGAAAATGGAATTTGGGAGCGGGTCCAACGGCGGAAAATTTGGCCCCAATGTCGTCCATTGGGATGGCAGGAATGGTGCTGGAGAGATAGTAGCGAATGGAGGATATATCCTCCAAATCACCGCAAAAGACAATTCAGGAAAAACAACGCGGGCTCGCTATAAAGTAGGTGTCGCCAAATGATTAAAATCCGGGCGAAACATAATAAATACGAGCTGAATTTTAAGAATGATTTAACAGTGTTTGTTGCTTTTCTGTTGTTGGGAGCTTCGGCTCATGCGGCCCTTGATTTTGGGTTTGCCAAAGAAGATGCAGGGCAACCTGGCGCCTTTCTCGAATTTGCCAACAGCGCCCGAACTTTGGCCATGGCTGGGGCTGGGACGGCCGTGTCAGAAGATGCCAGCGCTGTTATTTCCAACCCCGCGGGTCTCGCCCAGGTCCAACGAAAAAATTTGGTGATGAGTTATTCCACTCTATTTGAGGACACAAAATTCAGCGTAATCAATTATGCTCATCCCCACATCGATATGGGAACTTTTGGGTTGGGTGTCGTCAACCTTCATTCGGGCAGTTTCGATCGTCGTGATGTGAATGGAACCCGCGATGGTTCATTTGGTATTTCCGAAACGGCCCTTCTGTTGTCTCATGGTATTGAAATGGGAAATCGCTTTTCTCTTGGATCCAGTCTTAAAGTCATTCGTCAACAGGTTGATGAATTTTCAGCGACTGGTTATGGCTTCGACGGCGCTGCGATGATGAAAATCAATCCCAAACTCAATTTGGGGCTGACTCTTCGAAATATCTTGGCGCCCAAAATTAAACTTCGCAATCAAACCGATACCTATCCTTTGGATCTTCGCCTGGGGGCTCGGTGGCAAATGGCCGCCAAATGGATGTTGGCGGCCGATATCAATCAAACAGCCGACCGTACGGCCAAAATTCGCTTGGGAACCGAATGGGCCTTGAGCCCGCTGTTGGTGTTGCGGGCAGGAATCAATGAGACAGAAATGACCACAGGGCTTGGTTTTGTATTCAAGGATTGGGGGCTGGATTATTCATTTGGTTACAACGATGCGGCGGCGGGTGTGAAAGATTTGGGCTCCTCTCATCGGCTGGGGTTTCATCTTGATTTTGGAAAGAAAATCAACGAAGTGGCCGCCAGCGTGCGTTGGCAAAAACAGGGACAAGACAATCTGGCGAAACTACGAGAAAAAATGGATGGCCCCAACACCGTGCGCGATATGGGGCTCGACAAACTTATCGCCAGCACCCGCCAAGTTATTCGCCGACAGGGTTATTTAAAAGCGGAAGACCTTTATGAAGCCCAGGGATATGTGTCCTATTTCGAAGGGCAATTTGAAAGAAGTGTTCAGGCATTGGGAGAAGCGTTGGTGCTAAAACCCCAAGATGAAACTTTGGCGCGTCATTTGGAAAGCGTTCGTGCGCAATTAACGGCGGAGCGAACCGAGGAAATCGTGACCTCGGAACTCAAACGGCTGAAAGACACGTATGAGAAAGGTGATTGGAAGGCCGCGCTAAAGTCATGTGAAAAAATTCTCAGTTTCCGTCCCGACAACATTGAAGCCACCACTTATATGGAAGATGTTCGTAATCGCATCAATGAGCCGATAGAACGTGAAATGAAGATAGCGGTGGCCAAATTTGAAAGAGCGGATTATTTGGATGCCATTAAGAGTTTCCAACGAGTCAAAGAAATGAGCCCTGATCATCAAGAGGCGTCGGATTACATTGCCAAATCCATCGAAGCTTTGGAGCGTTTGGCCGCTACGGCCGCTGAGACTTCGATTTCAGATCCGAGCCGTCCCGTGGTGAATATAGAGCGCAACACCGAACAAAGCCGTATGCTCTACAGCAAAGGGTTGCTTTTCTACTCTCAAGGGAATCTTCAAGAAGCGGTGCGTTTATGGGAGCAAGCGGTTTCATCGGACACCCACAATGCCTTGGCCCGCAATGCCTATAATCGAGCCCAAATGGAGCTGCGTGAGAAAAAGCGGTAATGTTCTATAATCCCGGCCGCTTCCCCACCCTTGTCCCTCATTCACTTAATAATAAGGAGATTGTGTTGATGTCCACGGCTTACACTTTATGGTTCACCGGCCTTTCCGGTTCCGGGAAATCCACCTTGTCTGAACGTGTTGCGGTTGAATTGCGCAAGCGAGGGCAAAAAGTTGAAGTTCTGGATGGAGATGAGGTTCGCACCCACTTGAGCAAGGGGTTGAGTTTCAGCAAAGAAGATCGTGACATCAACATCAAACGCATTGGCTATGTGTGCCATTTGCTCACCCGCAATGGAATTTGGGCGATTTCTGCCGCCATTTCTCCTTACCGCGAGGCCAGAGAATTCAATCGGTCCCTCATCGGTAACTTTATAGAGATTTATGTGGAATGTTCAATTAACAAATTGGCTGAACGCGATGTCAAAGGCCTTTACAAAAAAGCGTTGGCCGGGGAAGTGAAAAATTTTACCGGGGTTTCCGACCCTTATGAACCTCCGCTCCAGGCCGATATCACCGTGAATTCTGAAAAGGAAACAATCGAACAAAGTGTTGGAAAAATCCTCTCTTTTCTCGAACAAAAGGGCTGTGTTCCTCGTGAGGGAGCGTCCACCCAAGCATGATCGACCTTCAATTGCATACCAGCGATTCCGATGGCACTTGGGGATGGAAACAGGTTCTTGAGAAATGCCTCGATTTACGGCTGACTGCTTTTGCGATTACCGATCATGACACCATCGTGCGGCGCAATGATATTCTCGCTTGGGCCAAAGCCAATGAAGCCATGGCCATTCCGGGAGTTGAGCTCAGCACGACGGAAAACGGACAGACCGTTCATCTGCTGGGGTATTTTTTGGAAGGCCCTCTTGAGAAATTAGAAGGCCGGTTGGCCTATCTGTGCGAAGGTCGACGGGTTCGTAACAAAAAAATTGTGGAGCGACTTCAATCTTTGGGCATATCGGTCAATGAAGAAGATGTGTACCGCGTAGCGGGGAGCGCCACCGTCGGTCGGCCCCATATCGCGCGTCTTCTCATTGAGAAAGGGGTGGTTAAAACATTACAAGAGGCTTTTGACCGCTATTTGAGCAGCAATGGTTCCGCTTATTATCCCAAAGATGAGCTCCCTCTTCGTGAAGCCATTGATCTTCTCCATGAGGCTGGCGCTGTCGCCTCAGTGGCGCACCCAGGCCTCCTCAAACGGGTGCCAGAAGCGTTGGAATCTTCTCTCAAAGAATGGCGTTCCTGGGGATTGGATGGAATTGAGGCGGTGTACCCCAGTTATTCTTTGGAACAAACCGCTTATTTTGAGCGAATAGCAACCAAGTACGGTTTCATTCGAACGGGGGGATCGGATTTCCATGGAGACAATAAACCTCATATTAAAATTGGCACTGGAACCGGACATTTAAACGTTCCCGACGAATTTTTAGAGCCTTTGCTGGAAAAGAGAAATGAATATACAAGACCTCAACAAAAAGTTTGAATCCGCTTCGCCTCAGGAGATATTGACCTGGGCCATTAAAACCTATGCTCCAAGAGTCGGACTCTCTTCTTCGTTTGGCGGCCAGAGTGCGGCGCTGATCCACATGGCCACTCAAATCGAACCGTCCATTCCCATATTATTTTTGGACACGGGTTTTTTGTTTAAAGAAACTCACGAATTCGTGGAAGAGTTGAGAAATAAATTTCACCTGAATCTTAAAGTTTTTAGAGCCTCTCCAGAACAAATGGCTGTCACGAAAAAGAATTTGGATGCACGAACCGATTCATCGGGTATCTGTTGCGACGCAACCAAGGTGGACTTGATGCAAAAGTCCCTGGCAGGGTTGGATTGTTGGATCGCCGGGCTTCGACGCTCCCAAGGCGAAACCCGAAAAAACATCGGGATTGTTGAGGAATACCGCTCTGGTTTGGTAAAAGTGCACCCGCTCGCCAATTGGAGCGGCAAACAAATTTATTCGTATATGAAAGAACATCAGTTGCCGTTCCATCCTCTCTGGGAAAAAGGTTATACCAGCATCGGATGCGAACCCTGCACCAGCCTGCCGGCGGCGGGGGAAGGCGAACGAAGTGGCCGTTGGGCGGGTCTAAGCAAGAAAGAATGTGGTATTCACACATTCTTAGAGAGAAAATCTTAAACCTATGAGGAGAAATATATGAACAGCATCATCAGTAAGTTTGTGGCGGTCTGGTTGCATCCGTGGCAAACGATGGAGTCGGTGAAGCAAGAAGGGGAGAACGCCTCCATTGGTTCCTCCATGATTTTTGTTGTTGTTATGGGCCTTTTAAGTGGAATTATTACATCTGTTTTCGGCATGTTCCTTCCCAACCCAGCCTTGGCCGGAGCTTCTAAAGCCGCCGCGTGGTTGGCCGCTCCGATGGTTCCCTTGGTTTTATTTATCAGTAGTTTTATCAGCGCATTTTTTATCTGGGCTTTGGTTGACGGAATTCTCAGGGGAACGGTTCCTCAGTATAAAACCTCCTATCGTCTGTGGGCTCTTGTGTCGGCCTTTTCTCCCGCGTCGTCACTTTTATCTCCCATCCCCAAAGTTGGGCAATGGCTGGGCATTCTGATCTTTATTTGGGGGACGGTGGTCATGATTCGCGGCATTATTATTATTCGCGATACGCCGCCGGTTAGAACGTGGGTGACTTGTGGTGTCCTCTTCGCTTTCTTGTTTTCATTGGGTCTTGTTGCCCGAATGGCCGCTCAACGTCAGCTTGGAACGAACCCTGGTGAATTTGGAGAATTTGGCGCGGGAGAATTTGGCGCGGCGACTGATGATTTGGGAGAAGCCAGTGATAAGCTTGAAGAACAGCTGAAGGAACTCACCGAGAAGGCCAAGGCCGATCAACCCAAGAAGTAAAGAGGTTCTTCCCTAATCTCATAAGGGTGTGCGGTTCCGCATTTATTTGAGGCATGTTTCCCTCCCGGCCAAGGAGCCTGTTGGGGCGAAAACGACTCAAGTTATAGGTGTGTAGAGAATTTAAATTGTTACTGAGGTAATGGTTAAGGAGACTAAAAAGTTATGGCAAAGAAAGTGAAGTACATATATTCATTCGGCGGTGGCAAAGCCGATGGCAACGGAAAAATGAAAGATTTACTCGGAGGTAAAGGAGCGGGACTGGCGGAAATGTCCTCCTCGGGCGTGCCCGTTCCTCCGGGATTTACCATCACAACGGACGTGTGCCGTTATTACTATGCGAACGGCAGAAAACTTCCCAAGGATTTCGACGGTCAAATGAAAGAAGCCATGGCCAAACTGGAAAAAACGGCCGGGAAACAATTTGGTGACAATAAAAACCCCTTGCTCGTGTCAGTTCGGTCCGGCGCGAAATTTTCGATGCCAGGAATGATGGACACCATTCTCAACTTGGGTCTCAATGACGAAGCGGTGGAAGGTTTGGCGGCGGGAACAGGAAATCCCCGTTTTGCGTGGGACGCCTATCGTCGTTTCATCATGATGTTTGGCGACGTTGTTTTTGAAGTTCCCAAAGAAAAGTGTGAACATGAACTGCAGTCGATTAAACGGGCGAAAGGGGTCCAGCTCGATACCGAACTCACCACAGACGATTTGAAAGAAGCCGTATCTCGTTTCAAAGCGTTGTTCCATCAAGGGACAGGGAAAGAATTTCCTCAGGACCCATGGGAGCAATTGGTTGGGGCCCGTAACGCCGTTTTCCGTTCATGGATGAATGAACGCGCCATCACCTACCGAAAACTCAATAAGATCTCTGACGATTTGGGAACGGCCGTGAACGTGCAATCCATGGTGTTTGGAAATATGGGCAACGACTCCGGCACAGGTGTTGGATTTACGAGAAATCCCTCCACAGGCGTCAAAGAATTCTATGGCGAATATTTGACCAACGCCCAGGGTGAAGACGTGGTGGCTGGCATTCGCACCCCAAAACCCATTCGCGAACTTGAGAACGATATGCCCAAGGTGTATGCGGAACTCCGCAGCATCACTGCCAAGTTGGAAAAACATTACCGTGATGTTCAAGACTTCGAGTTTACCTTTGAGAAAGGGAAACTTTACATGCTTCAAACGAGAAACGGTAAGCGGACCGCGCAAGCCGCTGTGAAAATTGCAGTCGCCATGGTGAAAGAGAAACTCATCTCGAAGGAAGAAGCACTCATGCGGGTGGAACCGGACCAAATCAACCAACTGCTTCATCCGGTTATTGATCCCTCAGCCAAAATTAAAGTGCTGACCTCAGGACTTCCAGCCTCTCCGGGAGCTGCCACAGGAAAAGTTGTCTTTACCGCCGATGCGGCTGCCGAGCGTGGCGGATCGGAACCTATTATTCTTGTTCGAACGGAAACCAATCCGGATGATATTCATGGAATGGATGCGGCTCGCGGCATTTTAACTGCCCGGGGTGGAATGACTTCACATGCGGCCGTTGTTGCGCGTGGGATGGGCAAACCCTGCGTTTCGGGATGTGAAACCATTCGCGTGGACGAAGAAGCCAAACAATTCAACATCAATGGAACCACCATTCGCGAGAACGATTGGTTGACCATTGACGGTTCTACCGGCCGGGTCATTGACGGAAAGGTGGAAACCAAAGAAGCTCAATTGTCAGATGAATTTGCCGAGTTCATGAAATGGGCCGATGCGATTCGAAGCATCAAAGTTCGAGCCAATGCGGATATTCCACGCGATGCCATTCAAGCCATGCGTTTTGGCGCCCAAGGAATTGGGTTGTGCCGAACGGAACATATGTTCTTTGCGGAAGAAAGACTTCCCATTATGCAGGAAATGATTGTGGCCGATACGTTGGAAGCTCGTCGGACTGCGCTTGAAAAATTGTTTCATTTCCAAAAAGAAGACTTCAAAGGACTTTTTAAAGAAATGAAGGGTCAACCTGTGACCATTCGGCTCATCGATCCACCTCTTCATGAGTTCTTGCCAAAAACTGAAGCGGATTCCGAAGCACTTTCTCACAAAATCGGAATCCCCAAGGAAAAAATCTGGCAGAAGGCGGGAGAACTCCATGAGTTTAACCCGATGTTGGGTCATCGGGGTTGCCGGTTGGGTATTACCTATCCGGAAATTACCGAAATGCAGGCCAAAGCGATCATCACCGCGGCGTGCGAGTTGGCCAAGGAAAAAGTGAAATGTTCCCCGGAAATTATGGTGCCCCTCGTGGGTTTTTCAAACGAACTCAAAGACCAACGCGCGATTATCGATCGTGTGGCTCATGAAGTCATGAAGGAATTGGGAGTCAAAGTGGCCTATACGGTTGGGACCATGATCGAGGTTCCTCGGGCTGCCATGGTGGCCGATGAAATCGCTCAAAGCGCGGATTTCTTCTCGTTTGGAACCAATGACTTAACGCAAATGACCCTCGGTTTCTCTCGAGATGACGCTGGAAAATTCATTAAGGTTTATATGGACAAAAAAATATTCAAAGAAGATCCGTTCCAAACCTTGGATCAAACAGGAGTTGGAAAACTCATCAATCATGCGATCACCAGCGCGCGTAAAGTGAAAAAAGATCTGAAAGTGGGCATCTGCGGCGAGCATGGGGGAGATTCGGAATCCGTGAAATTCTGTTACCGATCAGGCTTTTCCTATGTATCGGCGAGTCCATTCCGTGTTCCCATTGCCCGTTTGGCTGGCGCACAAGCCGTCATCGAAGGGAAAACCAAGTACTCCAATAAATAAAAATTGAATATGTTCCCACCCTTAACCCACCTCCTTCGAGGTTGGGTTAGGGGTGGGTAATTCTTGAGTTTTGGCGTCATTTTCCGGTTATAATTCCGACCAACATGTCCCTCTCCGCTCCTGTTCTAAATAGTCAGATCATTGATCAGCTCAAACAAATTGTCGGAGAAAAAAATGTTTTAACCAGCCCGTCTGACTTGTTCCTGTATTCTTTTGATTCCGCTTTGGATCGTGCTATCCCCTCCGCAGTGGTCCTTCCTGAAACCTCCGATCAAGTAGCGCTTGTGGTGGGGGTCCTCTTCAAAAATAAAAAACCGTTTGTGGCACGCGGCGCCGCCACCAGTTTGTGTGGGGGGCCAGTGGCCCTGCAAGGAGGGGTTGTTATTGGGCTTGCGAAACTCAACCGAGTCATAAAATTTGAAAAAGAAAAACGTGAAATTCTAGTGGAGCCAGGTGTGATCAATCTGCAACTCCAACAAAGAGTTTCTCCCGACGGTCTTTTTTACCCGCCTGATCCTGGAAGCCAAAAGGCGTGCACAATTGGGGGCAATGTGGCCACGAATGCGGGAGGTCCGCACTGTTTGAAATATGGGGTCACTTCTAACTTTGTGGCTGGGTTGGATTGGGTTTTCCCCAGTGGGGAACGCATGCATTTTAAGTTGGACGACCCGGGGTATGACATTTTGGGTTTTTTGGTGGGTTCGGAGGGGACGTTGGGAATCGCCACGCGCATTCGTTTAAAACTTCTCCCTCAACCCAAAGTCATTCGCACCATGTTGGTTAGCTTTGGCTCGATTGAAGAGGCCATTGAGTCTGTGACCGATATCATCGCGAGCGGACTTCTGCCGGCTACTCTCGAGGCAATGGATAAAACCACCATCGCCGCGGTGGAAGCTTTTGCCCACGCGGGGTATCCGCTCGGCGCGGAAGCGGTTCTCCTCATTGAAGTGGATGGGGAAACGCCCCAAGAATTGGACCTGCAAATGGAAAAAATCGATCAGGTGTGTCGGAAAAAAAACCGATTGGAATTCAAGTTTGCCAAAAGCGAGGAGGAGAGAGCCAAATTGTGGGAAGGCCGACGAGGTGCTTACCCGGCCATGGCCCGCTTGGCGCCCAATGTTTTGGTCGAGGATGGGGCTGTTCCTCGGACTCAACTTCCTGAGGCGCTCAGGCAAATAAAAAGGATCGCGGAAGAGGCGGGTCTTCGCGTGGCTCTCTTGTTTCATGCGGGAGATGGCAATCTTCATCCGCAAATTATTTTCGATGAGCGCAACAAGGAACACACGAAAATTGTCAAAGAGGCGGGCCAGAAAATGCTCAAGGTCTGTGTTGATTTGGGAGGGACCATTTCTGGCGAGCATGGAATCGGCACTGATAAGCGAGAGGCCATGAAATGGCTGTTTTCACGAGAGACTCTGTTACTTTTTCGTCGATTGAAAAATGCCTTTGATCCTGAAAATCTGTGTAATCCTGATAAATTGATTCCTTTGGTCAGCAAATCGACAACCGCTGGAGATAAGTCCGCTTCAAAAGATGAAGTGAGCGCTTTGCCTGAAAAAGCTGTGAGTCTCAATAGCGAAAAAGAATTGGTTGAGAAAGTCACAGAATTTTCTCATCGAAAACAAAATTTTGGCGTGGAAGGGACGCAATCCAAATTTAATTTGCCTGAACGAATACAACTCAGCATGAAAAATTTGTCGGCCATTGTGGATTTCGATCAATCCAATTTCACGTTGACCGTTCAAGCTGGCGCGGTTTTGACGGCTGTGAAAGAAATCATCGAAAAAGAAAATCGATTCTTGTGGATGAGTGGACATGGAACCGTGGGTGGCATTCTCGCGACCCGCTCGAGCCTTTTTCCCGCCTTGCGGGATCAGATTTTGGGAATGCGGGTCCTACTTCCAACAGGTGAGTTGGTGAAGTTTGGGGCCAAAACCATGAAGAATGTGGCCGGTTATGACGTCGCGAAATTGTTGTTGGGCTCGTGGGGAACGCTTGGCATTATTGTGGATGTGACTTTGAGATTGTTTCCCATGCCTGCGCCTTCGCAAAAATTTGAGGAAAACCCTCAACCCTTTATTTTTAGGGAAATTCACCGAACCATTAAAAAGGCCTTTGACCCCAACAGTCTTTTCGGCATGCGCATGTCGCAGGTGACTGAAAAAGAATTGGCGTTGGCGTCCAAACCCAGGGATCAACACAAGAAAAATACATCGGATGAGGCTGATCTCAAATCGCTTGAAGACAAGTTCTGGATGTAGAGGACATGGAGACAAAAGAGTCGGTATCGATCCTCAAAAAGTATGAAGAGTTAGCGGCGGCATGCAACCGTTGCGGTTTTTGCACGTCTTATTGCCCGACCTACAAAACCACAGGTAACGAAGCCTTGAGTCCCCGAGGCCGAAACCAACTGTTTCGAGCTTTGCTGGAGGGAAAAGTACAAAATTCCGCTGCCGCAAAATCAAGCATTGATACCTGTCTGTTGTGTGGGGAATGCACCTCGGTTTGTTTTTCGGAAGTCCCCACCGCCCAATTGATGATGACGGCCCGTCATTATCTCAACAAAGAGGGTGGCGCACCTTGGGGAATAAAATTTTTCATTGAAAAAATCCTTTGTTTCCCACAGCGACTTAAATGGGTTCTTAAGTTTTTCTTTTTCTTGAAAAAGTTGGGCCTTCCCTTTTTATTGAGAAAATCGGGTCTTTTGGGTCGGTATTTTCCCTCCGCAGAAGCCGCTGATGCGTTGATGGATCATGTGTCACTTAAATTTTTGCTGGAGTATTCTTCCGCCAATAAGCGGTTCGTTCCAAAAGGAGATCCCACTCGGCAGTCCCCCTCCTTGCCTCCTTTTCAGCGAACCAGGGTGGCCTATATGCCTGTTTGTGGAAGTCAGTATTTATTGCCTGACATAGGTTTGGCCACTTTGAAATTATTCGATTTGCTTAAAGTGGATGTGGTCATCCCTGAGGCTTTGTGTTGCGGACTTCCAGCTTCGAGTTCTGGCTTCACGTCTCAGGCGCTTCATATGGCCAAGGAAAACGTTGGTCGATTTGAAAAAGGGCATTATGAATCCATCGTGGTTGATGACACCTCCTGTGCCGCTCAACTCAAAGAGTGGCCCACGCTTTTTCAAAATGATCTGGAATGGCTCAAGCGCGCGCAGGACATTTCTCAACGGGTGCGCGGGTTGTCCTCATTTTTCATTGAGAAAGGCCTCACGAATCATTTGAAACTGGCCGGTTGGACTGGCGGCCCCGTGGCCTACCATGATCCTTGTAAAGCTCAATATGGTTTGAAATCAACTCAACCCCCACGGGATCTCCTCTCGGCCATACCGAGGCTTATGATTGTTCCCATTCATGATTCTGATCAATGCTGCGGCGGTGGCGGAAGTTTTAGTGTGACCCATCCAAAATTGTCTCGGTCGATTTTAGATGAGAAAATAAAAAACATTGTTGAGTCCGGTTGCAAAATTGTGGTTACCTCCAGTGTGTCTTGTTTGATTCAGTTGTCGTCGGGTTTAAGAAAACAAGGGAGCTCCATTGAGGCGCTCCATATAACTGAGTTTCTGACCAGAGTTTTAGAAAAAAGGAGGATGTAAAGATGTCGAATAGGAAATGGCTGGTTAGAGGGGGTTTGTTGATCATCTTGGTCGTGGTAGGAGGAGTGTACACTTATTTGTCTTCGCGGCCCTTGGCTCCCCTGTTGGTTTCGATCAATGATGATGAGCGGACCATGGCCCTCTCAAAACTTCCCAAACTTTCTCCCAAACTTAAATCAGAAACTGTGCAAGCTTTAACCCAATACCAAAACGATACGAATCCGGTGGTGAGGCGTTACGCTCTGTACGGTTTACGTCAACTGGGTGAAGCCAATGGGGACGTGATCACTTTCGCCATTCGATCCATGACCGATGCGGACCCCAAAGTACGAGAAGAAGCCTTGGCGGTCCTCTACCGGTTTGGTGAAACCCCGATTCCCAACCTTATTGATGTATTTAGAAAAGGAGAGGGCCCCGCTGTTGAAGCCGCCGCCAAAGTTTTAAGCAAACTGGAGGGTAAAGCGGTGCCCGCTCTCGTTGCTTTCATCAATGAGAATCCGCCTCAGGGCAAATTAGCGGCGGTGCGGACGTTGAAGCTCATGGGAAAATCCGCCAAGGAGGCCACGCCCGTTCTTCTCACGTTGTTCGATTCTCAAGACATAGACTTTCGTTTGGAATCTGCCGAGGCTTTGTTTGAGTTGGGCCTCTTAAACAAAAGCGCCGCGCCGCGCTTGGGGGTTGACCTTTTAAAATCAAAAGAAAGTTACATCGATCCATATTCTTCGAGAGCCCGGCTGGTGAGTCTTCTTGAAAAGTTGGATCCCCGTCGACGAACTTTGGTGGATTTGAAATTCGACCTCAAACAGAAAGACCCCGTGATTCGTTACCGCGCCGCCTATTTGATTTCAGAGATGAACCCGCCCAATTTGGGGGCCATGGAAATGTTGGTCGATGCGCTTCCAGACTCTGATGTCCATGTCTCAGCAAGGGCGTTGGCGGGCCTCACCCGAATGGGAATTGATAAGACCGAGCGGATAAAAAAACGAGCGTATCCTTTGATTAAAGCCGCCGTGGCTCGCGCTCAAAAGTCCAATCTGGAGGGGTTTGCGCCCATCGCGGAAAAAGCCTTGCAAGGCATGAAATGAACCTGTCCTAGCAGTTATTGAGTTGACAGTAGGCTGATTGAGTATCCCTGTCAACTTAGATATTAGCAGACACTTTATGTCCAATTCTGGAGAGACGATTGATCACACAATATCGATTATCAAGATCTAATCTCAGACACAAATACGGCCTATGTCTTGTTCTTTTTTTTAATGCAATCGCCACATTTATCACTCCTCTTTTTTCATTTTCCTCTATAACTATAGGAAGAGATTGGGACGAATTTAATTCACTGAGTTTGTTGATAAGATCAAGCGTCCTCACCTACCACAAATTTCCTTTACACGATCCATGGCTATGTGGGGGCTTGGATATTTTATTCAACCCACAAAACCGGATATTTTCCCCTATTATTCTGCTTGATGTTTTTTTCCCTCCTGCTTGGGCCAATTTACTTTCACTTATTTTTTTGGCGTTTTTGGGAAGTTTGGGAATGTATTCCCTACTTCGATTATTCCGAGTTCGCTGGTTATTATCTGCATTGGGCTCTATGCTTTTCGTTAACTCCAGCTGGTTTGCACTTCATTTTGCAGAAGGGCACATTCCCTTTGGATTAATTCAACTACTCCCGCTAGCTTTTTATTCTTCGTTACGGTTTCGAAACAAAAAAATGTTGTTCTTATTTTTCTTGTTGATGGCATTTTTTTTAATCAATGGCGGGAATTACGCTTTTTTTTATGCGCTTATACTTGTGGGGTGCGCTGTTTTTATCCGACCGAAAAATCTTATTCGTCCTCTTAATATCTCGCCAGTTCAGATCGCGCTTCTCTTGGGCATGTTTCTGGGGCTCTCAGCCACGAAAATTATTCCATCTATATTATTTTTACGTGGTCGAACTCCTTACATCAAATCAGTGTCATTGCCTCTGGATGTTTTGAGTCATATCTTCCTCAATCCATTTGGTCATTTGTTAAGCCGATTTCCCACAAAAGGGGACCATTGGGGTTATCATGAATATGGCTTATACCTGGGAGTGGTCGTAGTATTACTGCTGGCCATAAATCTATTTCGACGCGAGTTTCTTATAAAGAATTACCCTTTTTTGCTTTTAGCGACTCTTTTTCTTTGGATAGGGGCAGGATGGTTTTATCCACTCAATCCATATTGGATCATTGAACAATTGCCCTATGTGAAGAATTTTCGCGTCCCAAGTCGGTTTTTTATTCTCTTTTATTTGATCGTAATTATTCTCGTTTGCCGCATACTTTCAGAGTGGAAAAACCCAATCAGTTGGAAGGTAGTAGGTTTATGGTTATTGGCAGAATCATTGTTTGTTCATAATTATCCGTTTTGGAAAGGGATTAAAGATTTAGGGCGGCCTAATGATTCGAACCAACTAATCTCTAATAAATCGATATACGAAACTGTGCACAAAGCCAATTTGCCTCGTCACTATTACCTTGAGAAAAATTCAATAAGCCCCAGATTGCCTGCCTGTGCGCCCTCATGGGTTATACCATCCAATAACCCGGCTTATCAGGGTGAAGTATATTTTGTTTATGGTAAGGGAGACGTAAAGCTCGTATCTTTTATTCCAGGAGAAATCGAAGTCGAGTTTGAATCGAATGCTCCAGCCATTATTCAGTTTAATACGAACCAATTATTGGGATGGAAAATAAAGGAAGGGAATGCAAAGATCATCCCCAACAATTTCCAATTACTCACAATTGAAACATTTCAAAGTTCCGGGAAATTAAGAATCGTTTATCAACCTTTCTATTTTAAAGTTGTATTGGGTCTATATTTAATTGGTTGGTGGATGCTGATACTTAATGTCAAGGCATTAAGAGTTCGAGTTCCTTATCGCCACGTGGAATCTTAGTGGAGAGTTTAAAGTGAATAGTATTATTATTTTTTTTCTCTTCTTTTTCTGTTTTTCTCCTTATCTGTCGGCATCTACGCTC
This sequence comes from Elusimicrobiota bacterium, assembly GCA_022072025.1. NCBI lineage: Bacteria > Pseudomonadati > Elusimicrobiota > Elusimicrobiota bacterium. Next base: position 153,548 of record JAJVIP010000007.1, on the reverse strand, counting down.
ACCACCATCCAAAAGAAAGGAACCTTGATTTGGGGGGGGGACTTGCAGGGCGGAGAGCCCTATGTGTTTGAGGATCCAAATAATCCAAAACAAATTATTGGATTTGAGGTGGAAATAGCGGAGGAATTGGCCCGCCGAATGGGGGTTCGATCAAGTTTTAAACACAATGCTTGGTCCAGTTTGGTTCCGGCGCTCGAACGGGGCGATTTTGACATTGCCTTAAATGGCCTTGAGGCCACCACGGAACGAATGGAGCGAGCCCTTCTCTCCGATCCTTATTATGTTTATTCGGAAACCTTGGCCGTTAGAAAGGGGGATTCTGCTCGGTCTCTCCAGGATCTAAAGGGCCGCAAGGTGGCCACCTTAAATCAAACCTATGCCTATGACCTCCTCTATAAAAATGGATTCGACCCCTCCTCCTATGGGGGGATTTACGAAGGGGTGCAGGAACCCTATTTGGATTTGGTGAATGGAAAAATCGACGCGGTCTTGTTGGATAACATCATCGCAGACCGTTATGGTTGTCCTTTGCCGGGGGTGGATTGTCTTCCTCAAGAAGTGGCGAGAGGGGTATATGTCATCTTAATGAGGAAAGGGGATAGTGATCTCAAAGGTACAATCGATGCCGCTTTGTTAGGAATGCGAAGCGATGGAACTCTTGAACGGATCCTCCGAAAATGGAATTTGTGGGATCATCGGCAAACCGAATCGATTCCGACTTTGGGAAGGGTGGACCGGAAAAGGCAATTCTCCTTCGAGCAATTCTTTTTGTTTGTGAAGGGAACGTTGGTAACTCTTCAATTGTCGGTGTGTTCATTTCTTCTCGCCGTGCCGTTGGGTTTTGTTCTGGCCTCGACTCGAATTTATGGCCGTCAACCTTTTAAATTTTTCGCGGCCACCTATGTTGAAATTTTTCGCGGGACCCCCGTTCTTCTGCAGTTGTACATTCTCTATTTCGGCATTGCCCCTTATATTAAGTTGAGCGCCATCCAAGCAGCGGTGTTGGGTTTGGGTCTTAACTATGCGGCCTATGAGGCTGAAATATATCGGGGTGCGTTTTTATCCTTGTCCAGAGGCCAAACAGAGGCAGCCCAATCCCTTGGGTTCGGGACTCTTCAAACCTTGAGGTATGTTCTTTTCCCGCAGGCCTTTCGCGTGGCGTTGCCTCCGATGACCAATGACTTTATTGCGCTCCTTAAAGATTCTTCTTTGGTGGGCGTCATCGCTGTTGTGGAACTGACCAAACGGATGACCATCGCGGCGGTCGATATGCGCAGTTGGTTTATACCGGGACTTTTATGCGCCGGTTTTTATTTTTCGCTCAGTTTTCCTTTGGCGCGTTTGGCGAGGATTTTGGAGAGGAGGTTGCAGCTTGATCACCATCCGCGGACTGTGTAAGCGGCACGGCCCCCGCCTCGTTCTTAATCAAATTGACGCTTTCGTAAAAAAAGGGGAAACCATCGCGATCACGGGGCCTTCAGGCGTTGGTAAAAGTACGCTTCTGCGCTGTTTGAATTATTTGGAGGCCTTTGATGAAGGCAGCATCCATATCGCGGGTTTTCACTTGGTTCCCGGCCTGTCGCATGGGCATAAACAAGAATTGCGACGGTTGCGTGCCACCGTGGGCATGGTCTTTCAACAATTCAATTTGTTCCCTCATTTGACCGCGCTGGAAAATATAGCGCTGGCGCCTCGCGTGATTGGGGGCGCTTCCACGCAAGAGGCGGAACTCGATGCCCTGAAATTGCTGGAGCGCGTGGGCTTGCGGGATCGCGCGGGTTCCTATCCTTCTCAACTTTCGGGGGGCCAACAGCAACGGGTGGCCATTGCCCGGGCTTTGGCACAGAAGCCACGTGTGCTTTTGTTCGACGAACCCACCAGCGCCTTGGATCCCAACATGCGACAGGAAGTCCTGGATGTGATGAAAGAATTGTCCGCCAGTGGAATGACCCTGTTGATTGTGACGCATGAACACCGTTTGGCGGAGAAAGTGGCCGACCGTATTTGGGAAATGCAAGACGGCCGCATTGTGTGAAAGAGATACGGTTCTAATATTCTCCGAAAAATAGAACCATTATCAACCTGGATTTTCACACCGACCAAGATCAATATTCAACGGTATGAAAACGGAAATCTAGATCATAATCCTTCATCCCAACAAGTTGGAAGACTGGATCCCATCTTTCGCGAGGATGACGACATTGGTAACTGAAGTTTTCCGGCAAATTATCAGCAGGCCTTTTCGAGAGCTCACAACAACGTCAGGTCAGTTGGAATTCATCTCCGAAGCGGGGCCTTTCGACGCGGTCGATGCCCAGAAGCGCCAACTGTTCGCTCAGCGCTTGGCGTTCTTTCTCATCGCCATGGACGAGAAAGATTCTTTTGGGACGAGGGTCCAAACTGCGGATGAACCACTGTAAATCGTCTTTGTCGGCGTGAGATGAAAAGTTCTGAAGTTGGCGCACGCGCGCGCGAACTTCATGTTCCAATCCAAATATTTTGACTTTCTTGGCCCCTTCGGCCAAACGCCGTCCCAACGTGCCGGAGGCTTGGAAGCCCACCAAAATAACGGTGGTGCTGTCTTTTCCGATGTTGTTGCGTAAATGGTGAAGAATCCGTCCTCCTTCGCACATACCCGAGCCCGCAATGATGATTTTTTGTCCCGGCAAATCATTCAGGGCTTTTGACTCTTCGACCAGGCGGATATAGCGGACGGTGTCCAGCCCAAAAGGGTCGCCTCTCTTATCAACATAGGTTTTGAATTCCGGAGAAAGACAGGCGCAATCCAGATAACGGTTAAAAATTTCAGTGATGTTGACCGCCATGGGGCTGTCCACATAAATATGAATAGGTGGAATCCGTTTTTCCCGGCGCAGTTTCTCTAAAATAAAAACGATCTCTTGTGTTCGTTCAAGCGCGAAGCTTGGTATCAGAATGCGGCCCTTTTCTTGAGTTGCTTGTTGAATGATTTCTGCGAGTATTTTTTCCGCTTCTCGGATGGACTCATGTACCCGATTCCCATAAGTGCTTTCAATGAGCAAATAATCGACTGGATTGGGTATGGAGGGTGGCTCCATAAGGATTGATTTTCTGCGTCCCAAATCTCCCGTGAAAAGGAGACGCCTTTTTCCTTTGGGCGTGTCCATTTCAATCTGAATCATGGCCGAACCCAGCACATGGCCTGCGTTAATAAAACAGGCCCGAAGGCCCTCTCCCAGTTGGAAAAACTCTCCATATTCATGTGGCACAAACCGGCGAATGGCGTTTTCGGCGTCTTCACGCGTGTAGAGCGCCTCAATTGTTTGACCATCGGATTGATGGATCTTGTTGAAAAACTTGGCGTCTTCTTCTTGTAGAAAAGCGGAATCCATCAGCATGATCCGGCACAAATCCACCGTGGGTCGCGTGCAATGTATGGGGTTCTTGTAGCCCTGTTTCACCAAAAAAGGAAGGCCGCCTGAATGATCGATGTGGGCATGAGAGAGAAGCACCGCGTTTAACTCGGAGACAGAGAAGGTGAATGATCTGTTCTTTTCAATGGCCTCGTGTCGGTGGCCTTGAAAGAGGCCGCAATCAAGCAGAAATTGCGCGGACCCATAGCTCAACAAATGCCGAGAACCAGTGACTTCATCAGCCCCACCCGAAAAGCGTAAGGAGATATTCATAGCGCGGTTTTGCCGCCACCCAACAAGGAGGGGATCCCATCACCCCTTCTGTCGGAACGACTGGGCCCCGGCTTATACACTTGCCAACCATCACTCCTCTTAAAAGCTGGGCCGGGGCGACGGCGGCCTTCAGACATTTCTTCGTATAAAAAAAAGATCCCACGATTCCATTTCATAGAGCGATTCTCTCATATCAAAGGTTTCAAAATAAGATTTCTCTATAATGCCCGAATGTTGACCAACCGCTTGTCCCGTTTTGGAATTCCAAAATCCGCCTTCTTTCTTGGGGTGGTCAGTTTTTTCACCGACGCGGCCAGCGAGATGATTTACCCCTTGCTGCCGCTTTTTTTGGCGCAACAGCTGGGCGCCTCCGCGGCGTTTATTGGATTGGTCGAGGGTGTGGCCGATTCAACTGCCTCGGTCGCCAAGTTTTATTTTGGGTGGTTATCTGACCGCCTCAAGAAACGGACTCGCTTTGTCGTGATGGGGTATAGCATTGCGAATCTTTTTCGACCGCTGATTGGTTTGGCGCTATTTCCATGGCATGTGCTTGTATTGAGGTTTATCGACCGGATTGGAAAGGGAATGCGCACAGCCCCTCGGGACGCTTGGTTGTCAGGTTTGGTGGATCATCATCGCCGTGGAACCATATTCGGATTCCATCGCGCGATGGATCATGCTGGAGCGGTGGTGGGGCCCCTTTTGGCGACTTTATTTTTGTGGTTTTACCCAGGGAATTATAGATCCCTATTCCTCATTTCAGTCATCCCGGGGATATGTGCGGTCTACTTTATCGTTCTTGCCAAACGCGCCAGTAATGAACCGCCTCGACCCAAAGGGCCCCTTGTAACTCCACGGTTGGCGGCGGCATTGCCTCTCATGTTCAAGCGATATTTGATGATTCTCATGGTCTTCACGTTGGGAAGCGCGAATGATGTGTTTCTGTTGTTGAAACTACAATCGATCGGTTTGGCTCCCAAGTGGATTCCTGTCTCGTGGGCGCTTCTTCATGTGATCAAATCTCTTTGTTCGATGCCTGGCGGAAAACTGGCGGATAGAATCGGATACCGCCATGCCATCTTGATGGGATGGATGGTGTTGGGGGGCGTTTACCTTTTGTTGGGATTTTTTACTCACCCGGCGATTGTTTTGGTGGTCTTTCTATTCTACGGACTCTATCCCGCGCTGACCGAAAGCGCGGAGCGGGCTTTAATCGCGGGTTTGGTCGCAGATGAATCCCGTGCCACCGCTTTTGGCATTCACAATTTGACGGTTGGTTTGTGCGCGCTCCCCGCAGGTTTATTGTTTGGATATTTGTGGACCGTGGGTGGGCCCCGTTTGGCATTTTGGTCTGGCGCTTCCCTCGTATTTTTGGCGAGCCTCGCTCTTTCAATCCTCATGCGCGCCCATCCTCGAGGGGCGTCTATGAACTATTCTTGATTTGCTCTTCCCAGCGTTTGAACAGAGCGTCGACATTTTTTTGAGCGCTATCCAGCGCTTCTTGGCGTTTGAACAGTTCGGTGGCATTTGAAGCAACGGCAGGGTCGGCCAAAGCAGCACGGGCCTGATCCCGTTCTTGTTCCGCTTTCTCAAGGCTTGTTTCCAATTGTTTTAATTCCTTGGAGTTTTTTTCAGACACAAGTTTTTTCTTTTTGGTTGGAGTTTCAATTTCCGCCTCTTCGGTCAACCGGCTTTCCCATTGATCCAAGTCGGCGAAATATCGCGCATGGCCTTTTCCATCCAAATAGAGGATCTGATCGCTCACGCGGTCCAACAGGTACCGATCGTGCGTTACGAGAACCAAGGCGCCAGGGAAATCCACCATGCTCGCCTCCAGCACCTCCAGGGAGTTGATGTCCAAGTCATTGGTGGGTTCATCCAAAAGCAACAAATCAGCGGGGCGCAGCATCAGGCGAGCAATCATAACGCGTGATTGCTCGCCACCGGAGAGACGACTCAAAGGCAAATCCAATTGTCCTTTGGAAAAAAGAAACCGCTCGGCCCAACCCACGACATGAATAAAGCTGTCTTTGTAATGAACCTTCTCTCCATTTTCACAGAGCGCTTTTCGCAACGTGAGAGAAAGGTCCAGTTGTTCGCGGTGTTGGTCAAAAGTGACCACCTTTAGCCCTTCAGCTCGTTTGATGGTGCCCGAATCCGCAGAGAGTTGACCCGCCAATATTTTTAACAACGTGCTTTTTCCGCTTCCGTTGCCACCCAACAAACCCAGTTTATCCCCTGGGCCCAGCGGCAGGTCCAAGGGGCCAAAGAGTTTTCGGCCCCCCATGCTTTTTGTGATTTGATGGGCGTTAATTAAACTTTTGGATTGGCGGTTGCTGCCGGAAAAATCGATGTTGGCTGAACGGTCTTGAGCATTGCGGAAACTGAGTTCCGCCAATTCCTCGATCAACTCCCCTGCCCGGTCAATGCGGGCTTTCTGTTTGGTGGTGCGGGCTTTGGGGCCGCGGCGCAGCCATTCAATTTCACGCCGAACCGTGTTGCGGACTGATTCTTCTTGCGCCGCCTGCGCGCTGAAGAGGGCCTCACGGTTTTCAATAAATTGGCTGTAGTTCCCAACGCTGCTGAAATGGCCATTTTCATAGTGCTTGTTGAGTTCAATCACTCGGTTACAAACGGATTCCAGAAAACGGCGGTCGTGGGTGATCACAAGAAAGGAAAAGTCGAGGGCCGACAAAAAGTTCTCCAGCCATAGCACACCCTCAAGATCCAAATGATTGGTTGGCTCATCCAATAACAACAGGTCTGGTTCACAGAGAACTTGCGCCAGAATCGCCAATCGTTTGCGCCACCCCCCAGAAAGGCTGTCGACTTTTTGATTGCCGTCAAACCCCGCGTCGGTCATGCCCACATCCACGCGCATGTCGACTTCCCAGTCTTCCAGATTCAATCCTTGTAAAGCCTGTGTGAGTTCCTCGCGAACGGTGGTTCCTTGGGCGACTTTGGAGAAGATGTCTTGTTGCGCCAAATAACGGACTTTGAGGCCGCGGCGTATTGACAATTCTCCACTGTCCGGTGTTTCTAGTCCGGCCAATATCTTCAACAAGGTCGACTTGCCTGCGCCATTGGGTCCAATGAGGCCTGTTCGTTCGCCTTCAAACAGACCCAATGAGAGCCCTTCAAAAAGCGGACGTGTGCTGAAACTCTTGGAGAGGTTGCGGCAGCTCAGGAGGATGGACATGAATGAAGTTGAATCACTTGAGCAGCTGAAGGGCGAGACGGACGTCGGGGTCAGAATCGTTGGCTAAGATTTTTTTCGCGCGTTTAACAAGTTTGGGGCGGTGTGTTCGGAGCGATTCGGAAAGATTGTCGAGAACGGTCAGCGCGGTCAAACGCACCAGAGGGTTCGAATCTCCCCATCCTTTATTCAGTAATGAAAGTGTTTTTGGGTGGGTGGCCTGAGTAATGGCCACGAGTGCCAATGAGCGGTCTCGAAATGAATCACTGGTCAGCGCTTGAAGCAAAAAAGGGATTCCTGCCTGTCCCAGTCGGCCCAAAGCGATGGTGGCTGATTCGCGAACGCGGGTGTCGGTATGTTGCAAAAAGGGGGCCACATGTTGAGCGTCTTCCGCGTTCCCAATATGCCCCAATCCGATGAGGGAGTTGTTGATACTGGCCGTCTTTGTGCTTTGCAAGAGTTCCGTGAGATTAGAGCGAACCAGGGGTTCCAATTTCGCAAGAGTTTTGAGTTGATCTGTGACTCCCGCCAAGCTCTCCTTTTTCCGTCCATTTAATATTTTTAGAAAGGCTGTGGCGCTTTCAGGTCCTGAATTGCCTGTAAGGTCGGGGGGGGCGCTCTCGAAAAACTCCTCCCGTTCCTCTGGAGATAAATCAAGCGTGCTCGCCAATAAACCAAAGCATTCTCCAAAGCGGATTCGTTGAAGAAGGCGGTGAACCCTTTCGCGGCGGTCTTTGTTCGGGTTTTTTAAATAGGGCTCCAACTGGAGCCACGCAGCACGGGGTCCGGGTTCATTGCCGCTGTCTTTGTTGAGAAGCGCGCTTAAGGTGCGGAGAAGTTGGACTTTAAATTCTTCCTTCAGTTCTGTTTTCATGATCTCAAGGAGAGCCGGAACCACCAGGCTGGGTCGGTGGAGCCTCAGAAAGTTGATGAGGGTGGCTTTCTTCTGTGGTGATTGTTCGTTCGTTAATGTTGCGAGAAGTTTATCAGCGCTTACGGTTCCATGGGCCGGGATGGCAATGCTCAGTTGAATGAGTTGATCCAACGCGGCGGGTTCCACAATGTCCACCAACAAGGTCGCTTTTTCAGGAGGGAGTTTCAATATCTCCAACAACGCTTTCCGAGGTGTCACTTTGTCGAGACTAAAAGCGGCGGCGACGTCAAGCAAGTCACCGACTTCATCAAGCGCGGGTTTTTCCCTCGCTTGTTCCATATGCGCTTGAAGGTCCACGCTCTCTCGTTCGATTCCCTCTTCACGCGGAAGTTCAGGCCATACAGGGGCCATCAGTTCCAGATTGTCGACCAGTTCAGTTTGGTTTATTTGAAAAAGGCCCCAGGGGGAACGCAAGCGTCTCAATCGTTCTCCATTTGTCGGGGCCACGCCTTGACATTGCAATTGGTTGTTGAGACCTTCGATAACTTGAACGGAATAGGCTGGCTCGTCTCGAAAGAAATTATTTGTTCCAAAGTCACAGAGTTTAAGCTTGTTGTATTGGCCTTGGATCAGCGAAAACGACAAGCTCCCAATGGAGGCGGTTCCCGCTCCCCATTCGGTCTGCATTTCGTTGTGATCTCCTATTATTAAAGAAGACCCGATGGCTTTGTCCCATCCATAGGCGGGCCCCACACCCCAGTTGAGAATGCGGTTGTGATCACCAAATACGTCCATATGTCCAAAGGCGCTGTGAACACCGGAACCCATGTCGTACCGTCGGGCTTGAGTGATGTTGTGGTTTCCATGCAACCGGTACACTCCGAACCCATGCCAATATCCCACCCCTTGAGAGAAGTAGCTGCCTTTGACGGTGTTGTTGTTTCCTTTTATGACGGCGATGCCCACTCCCCCTCCGGCATAAGCCCGAGGCCCAAAGCCGACTCCTTGACAGAGGCTCACCGATCCCAAGGGTTCGCGCGGATCGGGCTGCACAAGGCCGCCTTTGATATCGCCTTCGTTTCCCTCATGAAGAAACACTCCCACGCCGCGCGTGAGAGCGGAACCTTGACCGCTTCTTGTGGCCACATAGGATGAGCCATGGGCCTCTTTGGCAATCAAAAGGCCCAAACCAAAAATACCCATGCCTTGAGTGGATCGTTGCGCGCTCAAATGGGCTTTCCCATGGACGAGGAGAACGCCAATTCCAGCCATGCCGAAACCTTGGCTGAAGTTGTCTGTGTTGATGGATTTAAGCCCTGCTGCGTTCGGCAGAATTAAAATGCCAATTCCAAACACGCCACTGCCCGCATTGCCGTGGAAGTCATTTTCTCCTTCAACCCTCACATCGGTTCCCAAATCGATGACCATGCGAATCTCTTTTTCGTAGGCCCTGGCCACCGGGGTGCGGTAGGTGTTTTTCCCTCCCAAATCAATCAACAAACTGACTCCCTCGAGATCCTTTCTCTCATAGATATCATCGCCACCGCCGCTGATGAGGACTGTGCCTTGAGGGGTTCTCCAGCGGATATTTTTCCTGAGAGAGACAGAAGACGTGATCTCAGGCAATGCGGCATCCAACGCTTTAAAAAGAACCGCACCTGCGGTATATAAATCAGATTCCGAAAATGTTGAGAGGTTGTCGTAATTGGCTTTTATTCGACGGGAGGATATTTCTTGCTTGATGGCTCCGGTGTGGACGTCGGGCCAACTGTTGAGGTCGAGCAATCCTTGGCGCGCTTCTTTAGACAATGAATCAACCGCGCGGTTGAGATAGGGTTGCGCTTGTTGGAGGCTTCCAAGCAGAATTCCCACCGGTTTATGGAGTTCGATTGGAATCGTTTTGTTTATACTTTTCAGCGGGTTGAGAGCGGTGGTTGGTAAAGAGAGGTTCAAAATATTGGCGGCGGTTGTGAGGTAATCTAAAAGCTGGGTGGCATTTTCAACATGATCAGCCCAGTGGCCGGCCGAAACGGGGATGTCGAGGGGCGTGTTGAAAAAAGTTTCAATTGAGGCGATGGTATAGGGCAGAGGCCAGCCCGGAGACAATCTGAAATCTTGAGCGTCCATTCGCAGTGCCTCAAGCTGGGTTTTAATTTTGGGCGCCACTTGTTCGGCGGGAGAGCCGTTATCTCCCTCCATTGTGGAATTTAATATCTCATTGGGATCTTGGGCGGAACCCTTCATGGCCCAACAAATCAGAAGGAGGGGGAAAATCCCCCTGGATAGGATTCGCATAAAGCAAAGTATAATGGATTAATGGCCAACATACCTGCCAAGAATTTGGGGTCCGTCCATTTAATCGAGGATGATCCAGAACTTGTAGAGATTGTTACCCAGGCGCTTACTCAGGCGGGGTATACCTTAACCACCTCCTCTTCTTCTGAACAAGCTTTCACGGCTATTTTTAAATCTCCTCCAGATGTAGTGATCCTCGATATCAACTTGCCCGACTTGGACGGGTTTCATATCGCCCGTGAACTCAAGCGCAATCTGATGTTTCGCGATGTTCCTTTGATTGTCCTTTCCAACCGCATTGATTTTTTGGACAAGATGCGAAGCCTCGATATCATCATGGATGAATATTTAGTCAAGCCCATTGATGTCAATGATTTATTACTTCGAACCCAACTTGTTAAAGAACGGGCGCAGGCTCATTTGGATGCGAACCCACTCACGCGGTTGCCTGGAAATACGGCGATTGTGAAATCTCTCCAAATGCGGATCGGTTCAGGAAAACCCTATGCTGTGGGTTATGTGGACCTCAATAATTTTAAAGCCTTCAATGACAAATATGGGTTTTCAAATGGAGATGAGGTTCTTCGTTATACAGCGAAAACCATCGTGAATGTGGTTGAAAAGTTATCTCCGAATTTAAATTTCATTGGTCACGTGGGAGGAGACGATTTTGTTTTCATATGTGCCTATGAGAATGCCTCGGAGATATGCCAAAAAATGACGGATGAATTCGATAAAGGAGCTAAAAATTTTTACAGCGAAGAAGACCGCAAGAATGGATATGTGGTGGTTGAGGATCGGCGGGGAGTGGTCTCTCAAATCCCACTCGTGTCCATGTCCATTGGATTGGCTTCAGATGAGGGCGGGAAGTTTTCTAATTTGGGACAGATCAATCATTCTCTGACCCAATTGAAAAAATACGCGAAATCATTTCATGGAAGCGCTTACGTCAGAGATCGCCGGACCGCGAACGCTCCTTTGGCGGAATTTACATGGGGTCCCGGATCTGCGGCGGGGTCCCCCAAGGTCCTTGAACAAATCACCAGCGCCATTAGCGGTTTTTTGCCAGGGCAACTCACTGAAATCATTAAAACCGGAACCATCTCGGTTTTATTTCAACCCATCCTCGACATGAAAACAGATGATGTGGTTGGAGTGGAGGCGTTGGTGCGAGGGCCCGCAAACACGCCTCTTGAGTATCCCGATGCGCTTTTCCAAACAGCACGAACTTCCAATCAGGTTCTCAGTTTGGACCGCTTGTGTATGAAAAAAATTCTTGAAGCCTCCTCGCAGCTCAATCGTGGACTTAAAATTTTTATCAATATTTTCCCTGAAACTTTTCTTGATCGTGAAAAAAGCAATCAAGATATTTTTGACTCCTTGAGCTCCCTCCCACAAGAAATCATATTGGAGCTCACGGGGGCTCACCGTTCGAACGATCCATTGGAGTTGTTTGCCGAATTGGCTCCTTACAAAGACCGAGGTTTCAAGGTGTGTATTGATGCGGCCACTGCCGCTTTAGACCAGGGGTATCGGTTTTTGACAGAACTGAAACCCCACTACATCAAACTGAATATGGTGACTTTTAAAGGGATGCTCAATGATCATCAAAAACAAAACAGTTTTTCGAATTTGATCGGTGCTATTCGGCAAACGGGAGCGGAAGTGATTTGCACCAAACTGGAGTCCAGATCAGACAGTTATTTGGCTTTGAAATCCGGAATTCGTCTCGGTCAAGGTTTCTTGTTTGCGCGGCCTTCGCAAATTCCCGCCAATCCTGAAAAAATCAAGCGTTAAACGGAGGCATCCCCGACTTGAAGAAATTATCTCTCTATCGTTATTTGGATTCTACGGGTTCGTTTCGCGTTGATGATGCTTGCCAACAGGGTTCGGTTTATTTTCCTTTGGTCAATGAACAAGGTTTGATGTCCTCCATTTCGCCAGATTTGGGGGGCGATATAAAAATCGATCAACATTCTTTTTTAACACTTCCGGTTTCTTACGAAGACCTCCATTTGTCAAGAGCCGCCAGAAATTTTTGGCTGTCGTTCCATCCAAAAGGAAGCGTGAAATCCAAAAAGGCGCATTGGGCTCTCAATGGCCGCAGTGTGTGGCAACGCGCCCAGGGGAAAGATCATGTCCATATGGAGGCGGGACCCCTCTGGCAACGGGTGGTTCGAACCAACAAAACATGGGGTCTTGAGGCCAGTGTGCTCAATTTTGTCCCTTCACAAGAGGTCACCTTTGAAATCATGATGGTGGAAGTTAAAAATATCTCCAAGAAATCTCTCTCCTTCACGGCCACATCCGCGATCCCGCTTTTTGGGCGGTCTGCCGACAATTTACGCGATCATCGCCATGTCACGTCTCTTTTGCATCGCTTGAATAAAGAACCCTATGGCTTGTCGCTGCGTCCCACCATGACCTTCAATGAACGCGGTCATTTAATCAACAATACCACCTATTACGTTTTGGGAGCGGATGGACGGGGTCACTCGCCCGTTGGGTTGTTTCCAACACAGGCCGCGTTTATGGGGGAAAGCGGAGACTTGGAACGGCCGCTCGCTTTGGTGGAAGATAAAAAGGCTTTCAAAAATATTTCAGAAGCTGACCAAGGCAAAGAGGCCATGGGGGCTTTGCAATTTAAACCCGTAACGCTGAAGGCGGGCGAAAAGACTAGTTTTGTTCTTTTGTTGGGAATTGAAAAAGATCCCCGCAAAAAGCTGCCGGTTGTTCCAATCCCGGAAACCGTATATCAGTGGTTGGATAACACCAAGGCTTATTGGAATGAAAAACTTGGCACGATTGGTTTTGAGACAGGAGATCCTCAATTCAACTCTTGGATTCGTTGGGTGCAATGCCAACCCATCTTACGGAAATTGTTTGGGTGCTCATTTCTGCCTGATTTCGATTATGGGCGCGGCGGACGAGGCTGGAGAGATTTGTGGCAAGACTGTTTGGCGCTTCTTTTGCAAAACCCGGAAGAAGTGCGCGAAGATATCGTCCACAATTTTGGAGGGGTTCGCGTGGACGGCTCCAATGCCACTATTATTGGAAGACTACAAGTGGCAGGGAAATGGAAACCTGAATTTATCGCGGACCGAAACAACATTGCCCGAACCTGGATGGATCATGGAGTTTGGCCGTTTTTAACCACCCTTCTTTATTTGAACCAAACCGGAGATTGGAACATTCTGCGTGAAACGGTTCCCTATTTCAGGGATGCTTTGACCCATCGTGGGAAAAGGGTGGACGCGTCTTGGCGAATAGATTCCTCTCGACCCAAAGAGCAGGGCAGTTTGCTCGAACATATTTTGATCCAAACGCTCGTCCAGTTTTTTAATGTTGGCGAACACAACATGATCCGGCTCGAAGATGCCGACTGGAACGATGGCCTCGATATGGCGCATGCGCGAGGTGAAAGTGTGGCCTTTACCAATCTTTATGGTGGAAACCTCGCTGCGTTGGCGGACTTGCTCCAAACTTTGGCTGATAACGCGTCCTGGACCGAGGTCAAGGTGGCCCAAGAGTTAAAACTTCTGTTGGACCGTTTGGAAAACCGGGTGGATTATGAACGGGCGCATGAGAAGAAGAATAGGTTGGAAAACTATTTTCAAACCGTCGCGCGGGGATTATCGGGCAAACAGGCGTCCTTGCCTATTTCTGAGTTGGCTCGTGATTTAAGAGAAAAAGCGGACTGGATCCGACAAAAAATCAACCAGCAAGAATGGGTCGAAGAGAATGGTCATGCCTGGTACAACGGTTACTATGACAACAAGGGGAACAGAGTGGAGGGGAAAAATACCAAAGGCCAAGTGCGAATGACGTTGTCAGGGCAGGTGTATCCAATTATGGCGGGTACCGCGGATCAGGGTCGGATTCAATCGGTGGTGAAAGCGGTCGATAAGTATTTGTTTGATTCGAAGTTGGGCGGGGTTCGTCTCAACACGGATTTTGGTTGTATTCAACCTGAATTGGGGCGCGCTTTTTCATTTGCTTTTGGCGAGAAAGAAAATGGGGCCGTTTTTAGCCACATGGCCGTCATGTACGCGAATGCTCTTTATCAAAGAAATTTCGTTAAAGAAGGACACTTCGTTTTTAGTTCTCTTTTTAAGATGGCTCAAAATTCACAGAGAAGTAGAATTTTTCCTGGACTTCCTGAATACTTCAACAACGAGGGTCGAGGTCGCTACATGTATTTGACGGGATCGGCCAGCTGGTATGTTCTGACGTTGTTAACGCAGGTCTTTGGGGTCAGAGGGTTGAAGGGAGATCTTTTGTTGGCGCCCAAGTTGACACCTGAGCAGTTTGATAAACGGGGACGCGCAGCGGTGTCGGTTCGATTTGCCGGATCCGAGGTCAGGGTTGAGTATGTCAACCCCACCAAAAAGTCCTTCGACAAGATGAAAATTAGAGATGTTCGTTCAGATGGCGAGTTGGTTGAATATTTTCGCTTATCTGACCGGGAGGTCGTGATCAAACGTGATGTGGTTTCGCGGAAGGCTCAATGGAATTTTGAGGTGGTTCTCGAATGACCCGCAGGGGGGGCTATGCTGACCCCGGCGTCTCCTCGGTGGTTTCGACGATTTTTTAGAAACGAGCAACACACTCAAGAACTCGAGTTTTTCCGGTCCGTGCCGCTGTTTCACTCCCTCTCCACCCGCCAATTGGGCCGCGTGATGCTTTCCATGCAACCTCGCCTTTATCATGTGGGAGAACAATTGTTTGAAGAAGGTCAGGTGGGAAAAGCGGTATTCATTATCAAGTCAGGTCAAGTGGAACTCACCCGGTCATCAGCGGGAAAGGAAAGGAGTTTGGGGGTGTTGGGTTCGGGGCAGATGTTTGGAGAAATGGCGCTTCTTGAACAAATGAAGCGAACCGCCACGGCCAAGATTGTGGAGGACGGCGAAATATATTTGCTTTACACCGCTACCTTGGACGCTTTGATTCGGGACCATCCGGCGATTGGAGTTAAGTTATTGCGTAATATGGCCATCATGCTCTCCGCGCTTCTAAGGCGCACCAATCAAGAGTTGGACAGAAGAATGAAAGAAGGCCTGGCCGCGTGAAAGGTCTTCCCTTTTGGCGAGTTCTTTTATCAGTTCTCGGTTTGGCATTAACCATTTGGTTTTTTATTAAGGTCTGGTCCATTCTGATCCCGTTTCTTTTGGGACTGGTGTTGGCTTATTTG
Organism: Elusimicrobiota bacterium; assembly: GCA_022072025.1. Taxonomy (NCBI): domain Bacteria; kingdom Pseudomonadati; phylum Elusimicrobiota; species Elusimicrobiota bacterium. Next base: position 138,327 of record JAJVIP010000007.1, on the reverse strand, counting down.
ATTCAACCCTTGGTGGACCGGTTTGTGGCGATGGGCCTTCGTCGGGATCGCATTGTTCTTTTGCTTTACTTGGGGTGCTTGCTCTCGGTTCTCTTCGCCAGCTTTTGGTTGGTTCCCACATTAATTGTGGAAGTCAATTCCTCTCTTGAATCGATTCCCATTTATGCCAAAAAATTCAATGCGTTCAACGATCAAATAACCCTAACGATCAATGCTTGGCTGGCACGTTATATGGGAAAAGGAACGGCTCATATCAGTCTCCCCTTTCATGTCGATAAGCTTGCGAGTCAATTCTTTTCTCATATCCCTGAAAATATCTCTAGTCTGGCCCATTTTGGAATGTGGATCGTTATTATTCCTTTCGTTTGTTATTTTGGGTTGGCTCAGGGAAAAAACTGGATGAAAACCCTGTTTGATTGGACACCCAGCGATTACGTGGAACATTTGTTGGGCCTGATGGCAGAAGTGAACGCGACGCTGGGAGGATATGTTCGCGGTCAATTGTTGGATGCCATTTGTGTGGGGTCGATGACCATGGCTGGACTGTGGGTGTTGGGTTTTGAACAAGCTGTTTTGATGGGCATCCTCTCTGGCCTTTTAAATCCCATTCCTTTTTTGGCTCCAATTCTGGGAGGTGGGCTGACTCTCCTGTTGGCCTCGTTCCAAGGTTTGCCTCTATCGACTTTGGTCGGCATCGTCTCTCTTTTCTTATTGGTCCGTCTATGCGATGATTTCGTTTTCATGCCGTTTGTGGTGGGACAAAGAGTCAGGTTGCATCCGGTTATCATGTTGTTTTCCATTCTGGCCGGGGTTGAGGTGGGCGGTTTTTTGGGTTTGGTCTTCGCTGTGCCTCTGGCGGCGATTACGAAGGTGATTGTGCTTGCCATTCTCAATCGAAGGAAAGTTGATCTGACGCTTGAAGCTCACCACATTGTTTCTTAATTCAGGAGGTTCTTTATGATGGGTCCCATGATGGGTGGAGGAGTTGGAAAAGTATCACACTTGTTGATTAGTTTGGCGGTTGGTTATGCGGTTTTGGTATTTGCCAACAAACAGGAACGGCCGTTGGATATTTTGGGCCGCATTATTGGTGGTTTGATTGTGTTGGTTTCGGCCATCGGCCTCATTTGTATCGCCGCCTGCGGAATCAAATGCAAAATGGCTGCCTGTTCAAAGGGTGCAAATATGTCTTGTGATTATTCCAAACCCAAATCCTATTGTCCCATGGGCCAAGTTGCTCCGGACAGTTCTCCAGTCACAACTCCACCTGTAGAAAAATAACATGAATCGTCTTTTCTTGTTGGCTCTCACGCTCTCGGTTGTTCCGGGAGCGGCGGGAGTCGCTGGTTCTTGGGGGAAAGACAGTTTGTGGAACGACGGTCGCGCTGAGGTGGCGGTGTACGACTCCGAACGAATTATTTACGGCCAACCCCGGCATTTCAAAGAGCATTTGATCATCGTTAAAGAAGATATGAGAATGGACACTCTGGTCAAAGCAGATGATCCAAAGAAACAACCAATCATGCGAGTTTTCAAGTTAAACCAAATTCAAAAGATTGACACTCAAAATTATCCGTACAATTATATGACCAGTGTTTTTGTGAAAGACGACCCCATCCAACAGGTGGTAAAAATGACGGTGGGGTCCCAAGAATGGTGCGGGAATACCTTCAAGATTTATAAGGGGAGCCCCAACAATGAGGCGGGCACATTGATGTGGAATTCCTATTTTGACGGTGAAGCGGATCAATCCACTGAATTAACTCTTGGAAAAGATGATTATTTTGAAGACCAATTGCCGCTATCGCTTCGGGCCTTGCCGTTAAAAGAAGGTTTTGAAAAAAAAATTCGTGTATGGGATTCGCTGACCACAAATCGAGGCGTCCCTCCCCAAGTGGTGGAGGTTCAGCTTAAAGTTCAGGCCAAAGAAACAATCCGGTCTCGAGCCGGCTCCATCCCTTGTTGGATGGTTGAATTAAAAAAGCCTACAGGAACTGATCTCTATTGGTTCGAAGTAAAAGCCCCGCACATTCTTGTGAAGATGGAAACTTCTGACGGGCGAAAGCGGTTGCTCTATGGACGGGCCCGTTGGAGTTATTGGGATAGACGTCTCCCCCGACCCAACGTTCTTAATTAAACGGAATCGTAAAAAAATCGATGTATTTGCGGACCATCAACGGATGGTTATTGACCCCAAAATGTAAATTGTAAACATCAGAACCTATCCTCAAAATATTTTAATGGAATTCCAATAAAACAGAGGCCAGACTAAGTCTGATGATTCAAAAAAATAAAAATTACATAAACGGGATATTTGAGGAGAGGCTTTTTCTACAGCCTCGTTAACCCCCCTATGAGACCTTAAACAATGTGGGTTCGACTGAGCCAAGAAATAATTGGGAAACAGAAACATGATAGGTTTAATCCAGTGGCATATTTAGTCTTCGCGGTTGCCATTGCTGCCACAGCAAGCTTTCAAAGAGTCTTGGGTTTTCGTGGTTACTCAAACCCTGTCGAAACACCCACAACATTTCTTCAGTTTCTTGATGCATTTCTTCCTCGTTTTCTATTGGTCTTCTTGGCTACTTTTCTCCCTTTATTTGGTTTCAAAATTATTATCGGTTTATTCCATTTGACTTTTAAACGATGCACAAATTGTTTTAAAGGTCGCCTGTCTTTAGGCTGGTCTTGTTCCTGCGGGGGTAAGTATGAACCTGCTCAAAATTGGGTTTGGACTCACGATGGCGGCTAATCGAGTAGCCGAGGGCCGCGGTAGATAAATGCAGCTCCTGGTCCAGGTAAAATGGGGCCGGCATTAAACAAAGCACCTAAATGCAAAAAATATTCCAATGGAATTCCAATAAAACAGAAGTCACACTAAGTCTGATGATTCAAAAAAATATCAGTTTCATAAACGAGGGAGATGTGGAAAGGCTTTTTCTACAGCCTCGTTAGGCATTTCAGGAAAACGAACTAATGACTATCGATCCCGCAATTAGAGAACAACCGCTTTTTTGGGTTGTCGTACTGGCAGTCTGGGGATTCGGTTTGTGGCGCGCAATGAGCAAAGAGCGATTGAATATTGAATCCAAGTGCGCCCGGTGCGGCGAGCCACTTCGCCTTGGTGATACAAAAATGGTTCGTGTCGCATTCGCTCGTAGCACGAGTCAACTCGAGATGTGTTCCTCCTGTGCGCGAAAAACAGAGATCGCCGACTTTATCGTACGTGGCATTGTGATCATGGTATCGGCAATCTTGATCGCGATTATTATTTGGTCAGCCTGGAAAGGAAATGCCTAAGAAATCGTTGCAGCCTGTCACATAATGCATTTTTCGACGGGAGGATGGGCCGAGAGCGGTGAAAGTAGTCAAAGTCCAGCTGAAATTTGATTGAAAGGTTGCGATAATTCAAAAAAATAACAATTTTAATAGCAGAGGAGCTGTGGAGAGGTTTTTTCTACAGCATCGTTCGGCCGCCGGGAGGTATTTTGAAGTCCTTATCGTTCTTGTGTCAGTGTCCACCTTGCTAATGACTGGATGCGAGTCGAAAAGTACCAGGGGAGCTGATGGGCGCGTTTACGATATCTATGGGGAATTTTCGTTTGTCCCGCCTGTCGATTTCAAAATTGACGATGACGAAATATCCCGTTCTAGATTGTCTGCAATAAATGAAGATGGTCTTGCTTATGCAACACTTATGTTTCTGGAAACGGAGCGAAAGACCTCGCTGAAAGAACACGTCGCCATACATATCGTGAACGTTAAAAAGACATTCCCTGACGCCTCTATAGTTCATCTTGAAGACTTTAAGATAAGCCCAAGTTTAGATGGAATCAAATTCGCAACAAGGAAATGGTTTAAGTCGGTCGAAATGCTTACTAACAGCTATATCTTCGATATCGATGACCATAGATACGAATTCTCTTTTACGACGAGTGTTGACCGGTTTCGCGGTCTGGAGCCAGAGATCGATAAAAGCGTGAGAACTTTGCGGAAGGAATAGTGAAACCCCGATCAGAGGGATACAGTTGTCCACACTATGGCGCGGTAGTTCTGAGCAGGAAGATCAATTTCTGCGCGCAATGCTTAAAGCCACTTCCGGAGGATTTTCTTCTAACCGAGGTTGAATTGAAAAAACTCGAAGAAGAATCGCGAGCGATGCGCATTCACTCTCAGAAGCTGCAAAAGATGCAAGAGGACGGCGAAGATGTATCTCGATCTTAATCCTGGATTTTTCGATGGAAAAAGGTTGTGACCTCCGATGTCACTGTCGATACCGTTCGACAATGATAACAATGCCGGTACTGCTACAGCCTCGTTTGAGCGGCTCCGTCGTTTATTTAGTGGTGGGGGCAGATCTCGACATTGGACATTTTCGCTGGCTTCGCATGTCGAATGTCGTGATCTAACCCCCCGAATTCCCGAATTTTTCTACAGCCCCGTTAGCCAGCCAAGGGACGGGAAGATTTTTTTAGAAAGAGGGCAATTTCAGATTTGGTTAATTCACCCTCAGCAGTTTCAAGAGTAACTTCGGTGAAAAGATCCGATGAGGCGTGGACTGCAATATTGTTCATATAAAGGAAAACGTCAGCACAAGCAGCACCAGTTCGTTTATTGCCGTCCACAAATGGGTGGTTCATCACAATATGAAACAAATACGCGGCAGCCATATCGAATATCGTTTTGTGAAGGAATCGACCATGAAACATGGTTTTAGGTTGTTCAATTGCTGACTCAAGTAGATCGTGACTACGAACAGCATCTAAGCCACCGTACCGGGCAACGAGGTCTCCGTGGATTATAAGAACGTCTTCTTTAGTTAAGAAATCAGGAAAGAGCACCCGGAGCTTCCGCAAGTCTTTGGTACATCCGACTGTATTTTTGGTTGGTCTTGGTAAGAGCACGAGCCAGCTTTTGACGTCTTTTAGGATCATTTATGGGTGAAACAATGAGGCATTTTCCATCAGTTGAAACATCTAAAGGGTCGCTTGGGCTAATTTTCAAAAGTTCGAGAACACTTCGATCGATGACGATTGCCCAGCTATTTCCGTGTTTGGTCATTTTCTTAATCATGATATCCTCCGTAATTCCAACGTATATACATTGTACAACCAATAATTGGGTCCTTTCAACCCCAATTTATGCGTTGTTAATACGCAGTGTTTTGGCTGGCCAACCAACGCACACAGAGCCTGTCACATAATGTATTTCTCGATGTAAGAATGGGCTGAGAGCGGTGAAAGTAGTCAAAGACCGGCTGAAATTTGAATGGAAGGTTGCGATAATTCAAAAAATAAAGATTTCATAAATGAGGGCGCTGTGGAGAGGCTTTTTCTGCGTTAGTATTCTCCTTGACCTCTCAAATCTAAGAACTTATCATATCTCAGAATGTGGGAGATAAGAGAGCATCGGAATATTTACAAGGCAGCCCGGCGTTTGCCAGCGTGGATTTTGAAGGAATATGAAACTTGGAAAGATTTGGTCCATCGACACGGGCCGGAAATTCTACGACAGTACCCAGGTTATCATGATGAAAAACTTAGAGGTACAAGAGAGGGGCAGCGGTCATCGCGGTTGAATCAGCAATATCGGGTTATTTATTTTGTGGATCGCCGGGTTGTAACAGTGTACATCCTTGAATTAACCCCGCATGAATATTAGGAGTGAGTTATGAAAATTAACAAAAGTGAGTTTGGGCCTGCGCGGCAGCATGCGCGAGTGACATCGGGTGAAGTAATCCGCATTCTTCGAGGGAAGAAAGAATGGACACAGGATGAGTTGGCTCGTCGTTCGGGTATTTCTGCGACCAATTTAAGCATGCTGGAAAATGATCGTGTTGACATCGGTAAAAAACGAGCGGAGCAACTAGCGCAGGCTTTTGGAGTGCACCCCGCTATCATAATGTTCCCCGAATATGAGGCCGAACAAATTCAACGAGCAGCATAACCAATCTTTGTAAAGCCTGTCGCATCATGCATTTCTTGACAGAAGGATGGGCCGAGAGCGGTGAAAGTAGTCAAAGTCCGGCTGAAATTTGATTGAAAGGTTATGAGATATTAGGTTTGTTCCAAATTAACCATCCATTCGAATAAATCCACCCTCCTACGATCCATTTGGTTTCTGAATGAGCTCCGTCACTTTCGAATTTCTCTGTCGGTACCGACAGAGAAATTCGGGGGTGACTACCTTTTCCCATTGCAAAATTAGGGATAATCGTGTTGACCGCTTGGATCTGGTGGGGGATTTGTTTGGAACCGTTGGCCTCTGCTACCATGTCGGCAAGTAGGGAACAAAAGTCTTTGCTGACGGTTGCCAAGAATGTAGGCCAGAGGGAATTTTTCATGGCATTTACGGTGCCTGGATTTAATCTGGTTTATCTGTATAGATCAAGTTCTTTTAAGGAGATTTAAAACAATGAACAATGATGGCGAAATTACGGTGACCAATATGGAAGAAACGAAAAAACGAGTGGAAGCCGCGCTGGATCGAGTGAGGCCCGCGCTCCAAGCCGATGGCGGCGATGCGGAAATTGTGGACATATCTCCGCAAGGCGTGGTGACTCTACAACTGATGGGAGCTTGTGGGGGATGTGCCATGTCAACCATGACGCTCAAGCAAGGCATTGAGCGGGTGGTGCGTATGGAGGTTCCAGAAATCACGGCTGTTGAAGCCATGTCAATGGAATAATGATTTCGATTCAAGACATTCGCAGCGCTCTCTCCAAAGTGGAGGAGCCGGAACTTCACCGCGATATTGTGTCCCTCAACATGGTGAAAAGTATTGCGGAAAGCCAAGGTCGTGTGAATCTTGTTGTGGAGTTGACCACCCCCGCTTGTCCGCTTAAAGATGAAATGAAAGCCCGTATTGTTAAAGCCGTAAGCGCTTTGCCAGGTGTGATGGATGTTCAAGTCGAGTTTACTTCCCGTGTGGTGGCGGCCCGTCCCGTGCAAGCGAAAGCCCCGATTCCGGGTGTGAAACATATTGTGGCGGTTTATGCTTGCAAGGGCGGTGTGGGAAAATCAACGGTAGCCACCAACCTTGCTTGTGCTCTCGCCTTAAAAGGAGCTCAGGTGGGGCTCTTGGACGCCGATATTCATGGCCCCAATATTCCTTTGATGATGGGCGCCTCTGGCAAGGCTGAGGTGTCTGAGAAAAACAAAATAACCCCTCTGCGCGCTCACAACGTCAAGACCATGTCCTTGGCCTATGTGATGGAATCCGATTCTCCCAAGATATGGCGGGGCCCCATGATTCATGGCGCTGTTCAACAATTGCTTCGGGACACGGAATGGGGAGAGTTGGACTACCTTATTATTGACTTGCCGCCTGGAACCGGAGACGCTCAGTTAACCGTCGTTCAGTCTGTACCCCTGTCGGGAGTTGTGATCGTCACAACCCCACAGGCCGTTTCTCTCTTGGACGGAGCCAAAGGAATTGGCATGTTCCAGAAGTTGAAGATTCCTTTGTTGGGGCTTGTTGAAAATATGTCGGGGTTTGAATGTCCGCATTGTCAGCAGGTCACTGATATCTTTTCGAAAGGGGGCGGGGAACGAGAAGCAATGCGATTACACATGCCATTTCTTAATGCGGTTCCCATTGATCCGCAAATTGTCACGGGGGGCGACCAGGGAACCCCTGTGGTGATTTCTCATCCGGATTCGGTTGCGGCCATCAAACTTTTTCAGATCGCTGAACGCGTAGCCGCCAATATCAGCGTGCAACAATTTGCATTGGCAAATGTTTAAAAACCGCTTGCCGTGGGGGGCTCCCCATGGTATTTTTGCTACATATTCAACGTTAAGGGATTTCAAGGAGGCAATTCAGATGAAGTACTTCGTTTCAGTTGTGGCGGTTCTTTTTTTTGTGGGTTGTGGGGGCAGCAAAAGCTACGTCAAAAAAGGCGAAATTGAGAAAACACTTGATCAAGAGTCCATTCAGAAAAAATACCTTGAGGCCATTGGCATAGGGGCGGCCGATCCCACATTAAACAACACCACCCAAAGACGCGCTACCTCTCGCAACGCGGCTGTAGTGGCCGCTCAATACGAAATGCTTTCCATGATCAAAGGTTTGGACTTGGAAGGAGGCATTCGGGTTGAGAAAGCCATGGAAACCGATTCTGTTCTCCAAACAAAAATTGACGCTTCCATAAAAGGGGCTGAAATCATCAAATCAGAATGGACCAATGATGACGGCTGTTTGGTGACTATTCGCCTTGATAAAAAGCGCCTTCAGGATCAGATGGGCATTAAATTCAAATAATGCGCTTTGCACATTCCAAAGTCCTCGTTGTTCCTCTCGCATTGACCGTCTTATTGGGGGCCTGCGCCGGGGGAAAAACCCGCCTTAAAATGGGGAAAAGTGTTGAAGGAGAAGTGGTGGAAGCCGAAGGCTTCGCGCCACACGATGCCAAAGATTTAATCAACACAAAGCGCGGGTCGCTGGTGGACGCTCAACGAAACGCCATTGAAAAAGCGGTGGGTGTATTCGTCTCGGCGAGGACTTTGGTTGAAAAAGCAGTGGCCATTGAGAACAACATCCTCTCTCGAACGGATGGTTACATTAAGAAGTACGACGTGTTAAGCGAAGGCGTGGTTGAAAACAACCTCTATCGAACGCGCATTCGGGCTTTGGTGGCGATTAAAGACTTAGAGAGAGATTTGAAAGACATGTCTCTCCTTAAAACCACCGAACTCAAGCGGCCCCGGCTTTTCATTGAGTTGACCGAACAGGCCGATGTCGCCATCTCCAATGACAACACCACCGCCGCGGCTCTTCAGAGAACCCTTTTGGAGCAGGGGTTTGTGGTGGTTCAGAATGAGAGAAAAAAAGAAGCCGAAATTATTCTCCAAGGCAAAGCCTCTTCCTTTCCGTTTCAATCCGAAGGACTGGGCGGGTTTGTTTCCTACCGGGCTCGAGTTACGTTAACCGCCATTCGACCTGGTACTCAGGAAGTGCTGTTGACCGTTTCCAAAGAAGCCAGCGGTCTTGGAGGAAACGCGGATTTGGCCGCCCTAAAATCATTTGAAACGGTGGGGGAATTGGCCGGACGAGAAATAGGGCCCAGTTTGGCCGAGGCCTGGTCGAAAGGGAAAAACCTCCTTGTGATGGTGGAAGGAGTGAAATCTTTTTCAGATGTCGAGCGTGTCCGTAAACACTTGGTTTCGCAGCCGGGAGTTCAAGATTTGACGTTGCGTTTTTATGATGAAGCCATGGCCCAATTTGAAGTTCAGTTGGGGTCGATTTCTTCCACTGAGTTGGCCGCGTCGCTTGAGCAAAGTCAAACCCTTCCATTAAAAGTATTGGAGGCCAAGCCGCAAGCGCTTCGTTTGGCCCTGGAATAACCGCTTCGTGGGAACCCAAATCCTCCTTCTGCCTCGTCGCTTTGGCCTGTATTTGGCTGGCGCGCCTGCCGGCTGTCGGGCAGCGGCCCATGTTTTCTTGAAAATGGCTGTCGCCGTTTCTCTCACGGGAATATTTTTGATCGGTTGTGTCAAAGAATCTCCTGTGGTGTCATTCCCGCGTCCCATTCAAACCATTGCGGTTCTGCCCTTCGATTGTGAAGCCAACAATTTGGACGCTCCCGATATCCTACAGCGTTTGGTGGCCGACATGCTCAAAACGGGTTATCAGGTTTCGGACATTCAAACCACCAATAAATTTTTGGAAAACGTGGGAATTGTGGATGGCGGTCAATTGGCGGTTGTGGATCCTGTAAAACTCGGGAAAGATTTGGGAGTACAAGCTCTTTTATTCGGAAATGTCACAAATTTTGGTTATGCCAACCTGGGGTTCTATTACCAAAGAAAAGTGGGATTGGAACTTAAACTGGTGGAGGTGGCCACAGGAGAAACACTATGGGAAAATGCGGCGGAGAGCGTAACCCGAAAAGTGCCGAGTAACAACAATGAAACCGGAAAGACTTTTATTGAAGGATTGGCCGACCAATTGAAGGATAAATTGTCGAAGAACCCTTTGGCAGAAGAATCTCACCTTGCTACACTCCGAGCCTTGCGGAATTTTCCTGGTTTGAATTTGAAAAATTTACAATACCGGCCAAAAGAATCTCTCCATTTTCATGGAGGCAGTGAAAAATCTTTCAAAATAAATAAATAGGTTGACCCAAGGAGGAACCAATGATTCATTTAAAAATTTTATCCGTTATGGTTGGCGGGGCGCTCTTTCTCGTCTCATGCGCGCCCGGAACCAAAATTCGACAAAAAGATTCAACCACTGTTCAGGTCACAGAAAAAGTGGTTTCCAAATATACGGGCCCCAAGCGCCGTATCGGTGTGGTGGCGTTTGAAAACAAAGCGCCCTATGCTCAGGCGCGCATCGGTCAAACCGCGACGGATATTCTCATCACGGAACTCACCAAGTCCGGGAAATTTATCGTGGTGGAGCGAGACAAAATAGATCAATTGCTGGCGGAACAAAAATTTGGTCAATCCGGCGTTGTGGATCCAAATACAGCCGCCAAGGTTGGAAAAATTTTAGGCCTCAATGCCATCGTTACGGGGTCGGTTTCGCAGTTTGGAGTGAAGAAGGAAGGCAAGGATTTCATTATTTCGGAAAGCAAACAACAAATTGTCGAATGCACGGTGGATATTCGCGTGGTTGACACCGAAACGGGTCAAGTGCTTTTGGCCGATTCCGGAAAAGGAGTGGTCAAAAAGTCCTCTGGAAAATTCCTGGGAATGGGGAACCAATCCAAATATGACGAAACCTTGGAGGGCGAAGCGCTTCGCGCCGCTATTGTGAAATTTACCGACAACATTATTTCTCAAGTCAACAAAAAACCATGGAGCTGTCGTGTGGCTGCTGTTAAAGACGGAAAAGTGTATTTAAATGCGGGGCTCGAGGCGGGTATTGAAATAGGGCAGAAATTAAAAGCCTTCTCTCAGGGCGCTGAAATTTTAGATCCCACCACCGGACTTGTGCTTGGCCAAGAAGAAGAGGAAATTGGAACATTGAAGGTCGCTTCTTTCTTTGGAGAAAATGGCGCCATCGCGACTGTTATATCTGGAGCCACCCCCAAACCAAAGGATCTCTGCCGACTGGTTGACTGATGGACGTTCTCCTCGTACACGGTTATAACGTTACCTCCACCAAAACCTATGGGGTGCTGCCTCAACGCCTAAGAGCGGCAGGGCACAAGGTGAAGGATGTCTACTTAAGCAAGTATGTCACTCTGGATGACGACATCACGCTTAAAGATATCGTCCGTGCGTTTCAGTCGGCCTTGTTGGATACCTATAAAGGGGAACTGAACCGCCCGTTTGCTTGTATCACTCATTCCACGGGGGGCCTTGTGGCGAGATCCTGGGTGGACCTGTATTTTGGGGATTCGATGGCATCGAACCCGATGACCCATCTGATTATGTTGGCCCCTCCCAATAATGGATCCCGTTTGGCGGAATTGGGAAAATCACGTCTCAGTCGTCTTCGAAGTTTGGTGGGCGTTGAACCCGGCATGAAAGTATTGGATGCACTTGAGTTGGGCAGTGAATTTCAGTGGGACCTTAACACGAGTTGGATCCAAAAGAAATTGCACGCAGCACCGGGTTTTTACCCCATTGTCATTACTGGCCAATGGATTGATAAAAAACTTTGGGATTCAATTATTCCTGCCACTTATGAACGGGGATCCGATGGAGTTGTCCGGGCCGCGTCGGCCAATCTGAACATGCAAAAAATAACGGTAACAGACAAAGGACAGATTTTACGAGAAGTCATGGGGGGTATCCCATTTTTGGTGACGCCCAAAACCGCTCATTCCGATGAAAAATACGGCATCATGGGCAGCATACCGTTGAGAGGAAACCACCCGGTATTGGCAGGTATTTTATCCGCGTTGGAAGTTGATTCGCGCGAAGAATATCAGGCGCTTGAGGCTGATTTTGCAATGAAGACAACGCTGCTTCAAAGAAAAGAAACTTATTACGATGGATCGAAATTGGACCGATACTGCCAAGTTGTTTTTCGCGTGATGGACAATCAAGGGAATGCGCTTGGTGATTACGCTCTTGAGATTGTTGACGCGTCTCTTCGGGGAGACCGTATGCCCTCCGGATTTTTCGGCGACAAACACAAAAATTTGGTTGCCCCTGAGAAATTTGTTTATTTTCTGAACTATGATCGCATGAGTGAAATCCAGGGGGGGAAAGTGGGTTTCCGCCTCAATTCAGCGGCCAATACACCGCTGATCAATTATCAGGAAGCCACGCTGTTGGCGCCCCTCAATGTTGAAAGTGTGGTCAAACCCAATCAAACCACATTCGTGGAAGTGATTTTAAATCGGCGCATCAACAAAAAAGTTTTTGAAATCACGAAGAATTTCTCCTATCAGAAGATAACCGGAGAAGCCGGACCCGACTGGATTAGTTAACTCCCAACCGCTCACACCGGTTTTGCGGTGTATTCGTAGGCGTCGTAGTGGGTGAGTTGGGCTTTGATGAACCGGCCTTTTCTGGCGGCTGTATGTGGAAGCCGCACCACCGCGTCAATTTCCGGCGCTTCTTGCGGGGTTCGACCCCATAGACTTCCCTCTCCCTCATCCTCAATGATGACCGTTTCCACACTTCCCAGCCGTTTCTGGGCTTTGAAATGAGCGACGTTGTATTGCGTTGACATGAGCGCTTCAAGTCGTTCTTGTTTGATGTCTTCAGGTATTTGATTTTGTTTAAGGGCAGCGGGGGTGTTCTCTTCTTTGGAATAGGTGAACGCGCCCATGTAATTAAAATGACCTTCGTTGACAAAATCATTGAGTTTGGTGAATTGTTCGTCGGTTTCTCCGGGATATCCCACGATGAAAGTGGTTCGCAAACTTAAATTCGGAAGCCGAACGTGGAGGTTGTCCAATAGCCGGCGTAAGTCGCCTTCCTCCAATTTTCTTTTCATATCGATCAGCAAGTTGTTGTCGATATGCTGCAGCGGCATATCCAAGTAGGGGAAAATTTCAGGAGACTCCGAAAATACGTCCATCAATTCTTTGGAGAAGGAATGGGGATGCATATACATGAGACGTACCCATCGAAGACCTTTGATGTCTCGTATTTTCCGAAGCAAGGCGGGGAGGCGGTATTCTTGAGTCAGGTCCCGTCCATAGTCGCCGGTGTCTTGGCCGATGATCACAATTTCTTCGATTCCGCGTCGAACCAGCTGGCGGGCCTCTTCTAATATTTTTTCTTCTGGTCGGCTTTGCAATCCGCCGCGCAACTTTGGGATCACACAGAATGAACAAGGATGGCTGCAGCCTTCAGATAATCTGAGATTGGCAGTGGGCCCCTCATTTGAGAGTTCTCGCTCAGCGTCGGGGTCGGTGAGTCCTCCGGGATTGGTGCGGTCCAAAAACCGTTGACGGGGGTTTTTGAGAAGGTCCGGGATTTGGGCCAATTGCCCTGTTCCCAAGAACGCGTCCACCTCGGGAAGTTCGGTCATCATTTCCTTTCCATGTTGTTGGACCATACACCCCGTCACATAAAGTTTCTTTTTTTCCCCTTTCAGTTTGGCCGCATCCAAGATGGTTTGTATGGATTCCTTTTTGGCCGCTTCAATGAAGGAGCAGGTGTGGATCACAATCGCGTCGGCGAGCGAAGCGTCTTTTTCAACTTCATAGCCTTGTTTTTTTAAGAGGCCCGACAGGTTCTCAGTGTCATTCGTGTTTTTCGCGCAACCCAGAGTGATGATGGATACCTTTTTCATAATGTGGTCTAGACGGAAAATAGGACATTTTGAGGGGCAATGAAAATGTTTCCCCGTTTACTGGGTAGGAAAGGTAAATTGACCTCATGATCCCCCGCCATCTGCCCCATGTATTATCAAACGTTAAAGATCCGACTCCCGTTCGGTTTCTGATGGGTCCGCGTTCGTGTGGAAAAACAACCTTGCTCGGGTCCATGAAAATTCCCACAGCGAAAATATTTGACGAAATTCAAACTCGGTCCCGTTGGAGTCAAGAGATGCGCGGGGTGGTGGATTCGAAGAAAAACCAGGGACCGCTCTGGGTGGCGGGAAGCGCTCGTTTGGATCTGTTGCCGTTCGTTCGTAAAAACTTGGGAGGGGTGTACCAAAAATTTCATTTGTTCCCCTTATCGCTGAGGGAAATCGTGGGACTCCCTCCTCTGTGGTTGTCGGTGAATTTATCGTTCTCATCGACCTTGATCGACAATCGTTTAAAAACACAGTCGGCGGATCAATCATTGGTGGAACGATTGTTGGCGGTTTCTGGTTTTCCTGTTTCTTTTGAAAATAACCACAAGCCGGTGGGGATCCCCGAATTTCAGGTTTTGGATTCCAAACGCAAAGGCATGAATATTCCGGAGCTATTGAATTGTGTGGCCCAACAGGTCGGGCGGGGGGTGTCCGTGCATGCGCTGCAAGAAATAATGCAGGAAGGATATCATCCGGTTTTAAATGGGCTTGAATTGTTGGACGTGGGGTTTGTGACTTTTGACGTGCGTCCGTACGCGAAAAAATTACCCAAATCGTTGGCCAAAGAGAAAAAAATATATTTATTCAATTGGACGATCATTTCGGATGAATCCCGGCGGTTTGAAAATTATGTGGCGCATGAGCTGTATTCTTGGGTTCACGCATGGAGTGAGGCGGGGTTGGCGCATTTTGAGTTGCGAACATTTCCTCAGGCCTCACGAGAAGAAACGAAGTTTCTTATCATTCGCGAACGGAAACCGTGGTTGTTGTTGGATGCGTCTTTGACGCCAGGGCCCATCGAGGAATTCCGCGCGCAACACGCGGAAAGTTTGGGAGGAATCCCCTTTGTGCGTGTGGTTAAAGAGCCCCATGTGATATTGGCAGACAGGCCCCATCAACAATTCCAAATTTCTGCCGCCCAATTTTTTGGTTAATTTTTAAAAACTTCAATTCGGGAGGGTTTTGTCATGAAAAAGATGTTGGTGATGGTGTTTCTGCTTAATGCGTTGAGCCTACAGGCGGCGATGAAATCTCAAATGGTGACCTATAAACAGGGGTCTGCCGTGTTGGAAGGATATCTCGTGTACGATGATGCCCAAACGGGCCCACGGCCGGGAGTTTTGGTAGCGCATGAATGGATGGGTTTAAATGACTATGCCAAGAAGCGCGCCGATCAATTGGCTGGATTGGGCTATGTGGCATTCGCTCTGGACGTATATGGAAAAGGGAAATCCGTCACAAACCCGGCCGATGCCGCAAAATTATCCGGTCAATACAAAGCGGACCGGCCCTTGTTGCGGGGTCGAATGCAAGCGGGTTTGAACGTTTTGGCGAAAAATCCTCAGGTGGATCCGAAACGAATTGGCGCGATTGGCTATTGTTTTGGCGGAACGTCGGTGCTCGAATTGGCGCGCTCAGGTGCCGAGGTCCAAGGCGTGGTGAGTTTTCATGGGGGTCTTTCATCTCCGACTCCAATGGATGCGAAAAACATCAAGGCCAAAGTGTTGGTATTCAACGGCGCCGACGATCCCCACGTTTCCTCCGATGAAATTCGGGCTTTTGAAAAAGAAATGCAAGGCGGCCAAGTGGATTGGCAATTTGTGAATATGGGCGGGGCGGTTCACGGGTTTACCAATCCGGCCGGCGGCAACGATAACTCAAAGGGATATGCCTACAACGAAAAAGCCGACAAGCGTTCTTGGGAAGGAATGAAATTGTTCTTCGCTGAAGTTTTCCAATAAGCGGGCTGAGCAGGGTGAAACCTTGTTTTGATATGATCCGGCACGTTATGGAAACGGCATCACCACCCCTATCTTCGACGGAGAACGTCCAGTGAAAGCCATCATTCTGGCGGGAGGTTTCGGCACGCGTCTGAGGCCACTCACCATCAACCTTCCCAAGCCCATGGCTCCTGTTGTGAACCAGCCGATGATGGAGCATGTGGTTCGACTGTGCGAAAAGCATGGATTTAACGATCTGTTATGCATGCTGCATTATTCGCCCGACGTCATTACGCGGCATTTTGAAAGTGGCAAAAACTGGGATGTTCACATGTCATATTTGCGGCCTGAAGTTGATTTGGGAACAGCCGGTTGTATTAGGTTTGCCGCTGAAACAGAAGAGCATAAAAATTTGTCGAGAGAACCCTTCATGATTATTTCGGGGGATGTCCTGACCGATTTTGATCTCACCAAAGCTTGGGAATATCACAAACAAACGAAAGCCGCCGCGACCATTGTGCTGACCCGAACCAAAAACCCGCTTCAATATGGGGTGGTGATTACAGATGGTGAAGGAAAAATAGTCCGTTTTCTCGAGAAACCCACGTGGGGAGAAGTGTTTTCAGACACGATCAACACAGGTATTTATATTTTAAATCCCGAGGTCGTTAAACTCATTCCCGAAGATGAAGAATTCGATTTTTCGAAAAATTTATTCCCCAAGATGATGAAACAAGGCCTCCCCATTTTCGGCTATGTGGCCGAGGGATATTGGAAAGATGTGGGAGACTTGACCGAATATCGGAACGCACACATGGACGTATTGGAAGAAAAGGTCAAGGTGAAGGTATTGGGGGCTCCGCTCAAAGATAATCCGACAGTGATGGTCGGAGAAAATTGCGAGATAGAGCCGGGGGTACGGTTTCAAGGACATGTGATTTTGGGGAAAGGGGTTCACATCGGGAGAGATGCGGAAATTTCCCAATCCGTTATTGGAAACTATGTGCGAATTGGGTCAGGGGCCAGCCTTCGAAAGTCTGTGGTGTGGGACCGGACCCTGATTCTGCCGGAAACAGATCTTCGGGAAGCCATTGTGGGACGAGGTGTGCGTATTGGTCAGCGGGCCCGTATCGAAGTGGGGGCGGTGGTGGCCAGCCGATGCGAAATTGGGGCCGATGCGATTCTGAAACCCTCGGTCAAAATGTGGCCGGAAAAAACATTGGAAGAAGGAGCTGTTCTCTCCAGCTCTCTCGTGTGGGGAGAGCGATGGACCAAACAGCTTTTTGGGGACGCCGGGATCACCGGTTTGGCCAATATTGAAGTGACGCCTGAGTTCGCCGCCAAGTTGGGAGCGGCTTATGGCGCTCTCTTGGGGCCTGGCGCCTATGTCATTACCTCACGGGACGCGCACAAAGCCAGTCGGTTGCTTAAACGAGCTCTCATCTCCGGGCTTCTTTCTCAAGGGGTTCGGGTCGGCGATCTACGAATGGTTCCTGTTCCCATTGTCCGATATGAAATGGGCAAGGAAGGAGAGTCCGGAGGTGTGCATGTGAGGTTGTCCCCGTTTGATGCTCGCATGGTTGATATTCGAATTTTTGACCGAGATGGAAACGATTTGCCCATTTCGAAAGAAAAGGCCATCGAGCAACTTTTCATGCGAGAAGATTTCAAGCGTTCTTCTGTCCAAGATGTGGGAGAAATTTCAGTCCCACCGCGGGTTCAAGAATATTACCGAACGGGTTTTTTGAAAAACATCAACGCCTCGACGCTTCGCCATCGGAGATTTAAAGTCGTTATCGACTATTCTCATTCGGCCGCTTCTCAAATATTGCCGGATTTGTTGGGTGAGTTGGGAATTGAATCGGTGGCCATCAATGCTCACACCTCCAATGCGCATGTCACGCGAACCGAAGCGGAATTTCAACGATCTCTCCATGAGCTTTCCGAAATCGTCACAACTCTCAAGGCGGATGCGGGTTTTCTTATCGACAATGGAGCGGAAAAATTATTTATCGTGAATGAGAAAGGACACATCATTTCCTCTGAAGAGGCGTTGGTCCTTGTGGGCATGTTGGTGTTGCAGACACGGACCCAAGACGTGATCGCCTACCCCGTTCGCGGCACGTCTCTCTTGGAGCAATTGGCCATCACCAAAGGAGCCACAGTTCTCCGAACCCCCATCAATCCGCGACATTTGTTGGATTATGCCAGGCGGCCCAATATGGGCTATGTGGGAGACGCGGAGGGAGGATTTATTTTCCCCAAATTTCATCCCGCCTTTGATGCCATGTATGCGGTGGCACATATTCTTGAAATGTTGGCAGAACTCAACACGTCCTTGGCGACTTTCTGGAGCCAATATGCCCAACCCATTTATCTGTCCCATCGGAGAGTTCCTTGTTCTTGGGGGAAAAAAGGACAAGTGATGCGTTTGGCCCAAACCGTTCAAGAGGGACAGCGAATTGAATTGCTGGATGGCGTCAAAATTCATTTTCAAGACGGATGGGTGTTGGTTTTGCCCGATGGGAACGAAGCTTATTGCCATTTATGGGTCGAGGGAAAAACAGAAGATGTGGCCAAAAAATATTTAGAGAACTTCTCCAAAAAAGTTCAAGACTGGCAGAAAGTGGGAGATGAGAATTCCCTGAAAGAAGCCAAAGCAAAACCATCATGAAAAAAGTCGCCATCACCAATCAAAAAGGAGGCGTTGGAAAAACCACCACGGCCATCAACTTGGCCACAGCGGTGGCCTTGGCAGGGGTCCGGACCTTGCTGGTTGATCTCGATCCTCAGGCGAATGTGACCTCTGGCTTTGGTGTGGTGCGACCCGGCCTTGACTCCAATATTTATGCGGCGCTCATTGGCGACAAACCTCTTTCAGAAATTATTGTTAAAACGGATGTTCCCCATTTGGATTTGGTTCCTTCGGGAATTGACTTGGTGGGAGCGGAACTTGAATTGGCTTCCATCGAAGGCCGAGAGTCTCGACTCAAGAATGCGTTGGCAACATTAACAGAACCATACCAGTTCATTTTTTTTGATTGTCCCCCTTCATTGGGATTGATTACGCTCAACGCCCTCAATACGGCCGATTCGGTCATTATCCCGATTCAATGTGAATATTATGCGCTGGAGGGTTTAACTCAGCTGACGCGTTCCATTGAATACATTCGAGAGCGTTTTAACCCGGCTCTTCAGGTGGAAGGAATCGTTTTCACCATGTACGACGGCCGGTCCAATTTAACTCGCCAAGTGCGTGAGGAAGTGGAAAAACATTTTTATGGAAAAACCTATCGCAATTGGATTCCGAGAAATGTCCGCTTGGCTGAAGCACCTGGTTTTGGAAAACCGGGAGTGGTTTATGATCCGCAATCGGTGGGGGCGAGAGCTTATAAACTATTGGCGGATGAATTTTTACAGAACAATGGAATTCGGATTTATCAAAACGAACCACCGGCTGAGATCATCAATCAACCGGCGGGGGTGGCGTGATGGCAGCACATAAAGCCTTGGGCCGGGGCCTCGAGGCGCTCTTCTCTTCTCACCCTTCTCGGCCCAAACAAGAGGTTCAGGATTCACCAGAAAAAACTTCTCTCAAAGGGGCCAGCGGTCCGCATGTTCGCGAGATTCCTGTTGGCAATATCAAGCCAAACCGACATCAACCCCGAACAGAATTCGATCAGGAAGCTTTGGCGGAATTGGCCCAGTCCATTCGGTCGCACGGTTTGGCCCAACCTCTTTTGGTGACGGAAAGTGGCACTCCTGGAGAATATGAGTTGGTGGCGGGGGAGCGGCGTTTGCGGGCTTCAAAAATGGCCGGGCTTGCCTCCGTTCCTTGCACGATTCGGAGTTTGACGAACAGGCAACGGTTTGAAGTGGCCTTGGTTGAAAACTTACAACGTGAAGATTTAAACGCGCTTGAAGAAGCCACCGCTCTTGATGGGCTCATGAAAGAGTATGACCTCACACAAGAAGATGTGGCGAACGCCATTGGAAAAAGTCGATCGACCGTAGCGAATATTTTGCGTCTTTTGAGGCTTCATGCGGACGTTCAAGCCGCGGTGAGGGCTGGTTCCATTACGGAGGGGCACGCCAAGTGTTTGGCCGGTCTCTCTGAGCACACCGAACAATTGCAATGGCTGGTGAAAATTATTGAAGATCATCTTTCTGTTCGAGATCTGGAATCACTTTTGTCAGAACAACCTTCTCAGAAGAAATCCAATTCCAATCGCCTCAAACAGGTCTTGCCAGAAGTCCTTAAATACCAAGAAGAGTTGCAACGTCAGTTATCGCGTCGTGTTGAAATTCAGACCAATGGGAAAAAAGGGTGGCTCAAGTTCGAGTTTTATAACCCGGAGGATTTGGATGTGTTGTTAAAAAAAATGGGACTAAAAGTTTAATTTTGAATAACCAAGTTCTAATGGCGAAGCTCTAAATCCCCAATATTGCATGTCGCTTCTCGACCCCTCCGCGCAAAAGAGATTCTTAAAAAAACTTCTCACTTGGTTTAAAAAGAACGGTCGCCATGATATGCCGTGGCGCAAAACAAAAGATCCCTATCCCGTTCTTCTTTCGGAATACATGCTTCAGCAGACCACGGTCTCCACAGTGCTTCCTTATTTCAATCGGTTCTTAAGAAGGTTTCCCACTCTAAAATCCTTGGCGGAGAGCGATCTTAACGATGTTTTGGCCATGTGGTCA
The DNA here is from genome assembly GCA_022072025.1 of Elusimicrobiota bacterium. NCBI lineage: Bacteria > Pseudomonadati > Elusimicrobiota > Elusimicrobiota bacterium. The sequence continues at coordinate 117,973 of JAJVIP010000007.1, read as the reverse complement.
GGGCTGGGATATTACGCGCGGGCTCGAAATTTGTGGTCAGCCGCCAAAGCGATCCAAGACAAATACGATGGGAAAATTCCCTCTGATGTTCAAGACTTGGAAGCGCTTCCGGGAGTGGGGCCTTACACAGCCGGAGCCATCTCGGCCTTTGCTTTTAACAAACCGGCCATTGTTTTGGATGGGAACATCACGCGGGTGCTTATGCGACTGCTCGGTATTGAAGATGATCCCAAACTCAAAGCCGTTCAAACGATTGTAAAAAAATTGTCATTTGATCTTTCCAATACGCCCCGTCAGGTGGTCACCTCGATTATATCGCGGGGTCAATCTTGTTCGAAGGACATCAACCTCGCGTTGATGGATGTGGGTGCGACGATTTGTTTGCCTCAAAACCCTCATTGCGGGAAGTGCCCGGTGGAAGAATTTTGCTTGGCCAAGAGGGCGGGCCGGCAAAATGAGATTCCGCTCAAGGGCGAAACCCCCGATCGCCCGAAAATTCGGCGACTTTTTGCGGCGCTTCATCACGATGGCGAGTGGTTGGTGGCGCGGCGACCACCCGAGGGTCTTTTTGGAGGATTGTGGGAATTCATCGGGGTGGACGCGCCTTCCGGGGTTGATCCCATCCAATATTTGGAAGAAGCGGTTCTTGATGAATTGGGATATAAAGTCAGAGTTCGCCAAGCCATTCCCATGTTTGAACACCAGTTGACGCACCGGGTTTTTGTCGTTCGAACCTTTTTGTGTGATCCATTGACAACGGGACCCGATGTGCTGCCCAAAAAAGGGGTTCGGTATGACCAGTTTAAATGGGTGTCTCGTCAAAAATTAACCAAACTTGGTATCTCATCAATAACACAGCGTATTCTGAGCTTGCTTTCAGCTGTCCATCCGGCATAAATTTGTTATTGACGCGATTTGTGAACTAAGCTACCATCCGGCCTTCGTTTTCAGCCAAAAGCCCGCCTGTATTTGACAACCCTCAGATTGGCAGCGTGGACGTTGGTAATTTTATTAATGAGAGAGTAAAAAATGAGTGTACGAATTCGTTTTAATCGCGTGGGCCGTCCCCATGCCCCCTTCTATCGCTTGGTCGCCATTGATCGCCAACAGGCGAGAGATGCCGCTCCGATCGAAGTTCTAGGAACCATTAACCCCAGAAATATGAAAAAACCAGAAGCCATCAATGTGGACCGCATTAAACATTGGGTGAGCGTTGGGGCTTTGGCCAGTGAATCCGTGGTTCATTGTCTTAAAGTGGCCGGTGTTTGGGATCAAGTGAAACCTGGTTCCAGTCAGACCGCAAAGGTTTAAGGGGTTTCAACACAATCATTTGAGGATAGACGTTGTAACGCTTTTTCCGCCCATGTTTGAGGGGCCCTTAACCGAAAGTTTAATGGGCCGAGCCCAGAGGGCGGGGTTGATTGAGTTAAAGATTCACAATTTACGTGATTGGTCCGATGATGAGAGGCACCAGAAAGTTGACGATCGACCCTATGGTGGAGGGGCCGGCATGGTGCTCCGGCCCGAACCAATTTTTAGAGCTTTAAAAGAGCTCCAGGGAACAAAAAAGAGAAGCGATCGTCCTTGGATAATTTTTACTTCGCCACAAGGTGAAAAGTTCACCCAGAAAATGGCGGAAAAGTTGGCCAAAAAGAAAAGGATGATCGTTCTTTGCGGCCATTATGAAGGGATCGATGAGCGAGTTATGCCGCTTATTGATCAAGAAGTCTCAATAGGTGATTTTGTTTTGACGGGAGGCGAGCTGCCAGCCATGGTCATAATCGATGCGCTGGCACGGCTTGTTCCTGGAGTGGTGGGAGATCCTGACTCGGTGAAAAATGAGTCATTTTCAACTGGGATTTTGGATTATCCCCATTACACTAGGCCGAGTCATTGGCGAGGGAAAAAGGTTCCCCAAGCGCTCCTCTCCGGCAATCACAAAGAAATCGAAAAGTGGCGAACGCAAGCCGCCATTCGACAGACGAAAAAAAAACGGCCGTCATTGCTTAAAGAAAAATTTTAATTTTACTTGGGGAAACAATCATGAATAGACAAGAACTCATAAACTACGTTGACCAAAAACATCGGAAAAAAGAAGCTCAAGAATTTCGTGTTGGAGACACGGTTCGCGTTTCGGTGCGGATCACAGAGGGTGATGCGACGCGGATCCAGGTTTTTGAGGGAATTGTTATTTCTTTCAAAGGTCACGGAGGCTCAAGAACATTCACGGTAAGGAAAATTTCATTCGGCGTCGGAGTGGAACGATGTTTCCCCCTCATCTCACCCAGTGTTGACAAAATTGAAGTGGTTCGATCGGGCCATTCACGGCGGGCCAAACTTTATTATTTGAGAGACCGCGTGGGTCGCGCAGCGAAATTGGAAGACAAAGACGTCCAAGTGCTTGGAGATGTCAAAAAAAATTCTTCAGCTGCTGAACCCAAAGATACTGGGACTCCTCCTCTTCCCCAACAAGAATTGGCAGCTGCCGTAAAGAAATAAGCAGAGCAGCTTCTCCCCATGGAGGCGCTCGAAGGGTACACATTCGACGAGAATTGGGGTGCCAAATACAGAATCTCCTCTGTCCTCCCAATAATTGCGGGTGTAGACGAAGCCGGGCGTGGTCCTTTAGCGGGACCGGTTGTCGCGGCGGCCGTGGTTCTTCCCTGGAACCCAAAAATTGTTGGACTTCGCGACAGTAAAATCATCCCTCCCGAACAAAGAGAAGCGCTCTATTGCGAAATTCAAGAACAGGCCTTGGCCTGGGAGGTGGCGATTGTGGAACCGGTGGTGATTGATTCAATCAATATCCTTGAAGCCACGTTGCTGGCGATGCGTCAATGTGTCCAAAACCTTTCCTTAAAGCCCGGCTTGGTGCTGGTCGATGGCAACCAAGAGCCAGGAAGCGGGTTCTTGGAAAAAGCCATCGTAAAAGGAGACCAAATGAGTGCCTCAATTATGGCGGCCAGCATTTTGGCCAAAGTCACGAGAGATCAAATTATGTTGGAAGCTCATGATCTATATCCGCACTACGGTTTTGATGAACATAAAGGATATGGATCCGCCAAACATTTTGAGGCCATCAAACTACACGGGCCCTGCCCTCTTCACCGCCGCAGCTTCGAACCCATGCGGAGTCTAACTTGAATGATCCCCGTCAGTCTTTTGGGGCCCATGGCGAAGAGGAGGCCAAACAATTTCTTTTGGATAAAGGTTACCGTTGGCTTGATTCTAACTTTCGCACCCGCGGAGGGGAAATTGACTTGGTGATGGAGGATGGGAATTGCTTGGTGTTCGTGGAAGTTAAAACCCGTCGAGAGGCCGGCAACTATGGCCAACCGGAGGAGGCCGTCACTCTCAATAAAATGAAGCATATAACCCGCACAGCCCTTTTTTATATTAAAGCCAAAGGGTTTCGAGATAAATCCATTCGATTTGATGTGATCACATTGGATAATGCGGGTCTCAGGCATATTCGGGATGCCTTTCAGGCGGTTGGGTCTTACACCTATTGATTTTGGGAGGATGTCATGTTGATTCGAAAGTTATTTAAAGCGGAAATGGCTCACACCACCCTGGGGGCCTATACGAAACGATGTCATCACCTTCACGGCCACAGTTATAAGTTTGAGCTGTTTCTAAGGAGTGACGAACCCAACCCCGCCATGATGGTGTCGGATTTCAAGGCGATTAAAGATATGGGGATCAATGATTTTTTTGATTCCTTCGATCACGCCGTGACATTGTGGACCAAAGATCCGCGGACAAAAATTATTTCTCAGATTAACCCGGATCGGCATGTGTTGGTTCCGTTTAATCCCACCGCCGAGATGTTGGCCAAGGCGTTTTTTTATGTGGTAAGGGCCATATTAAAATCGGGCCCCTCTTTAAGTGGAGAACAAGGGGCGCGTGTTTCTCACGTGATTGTCCATGAAACCGACACCGGTTACGCGGTCTATGGCGAAGAAGACACCACCAAAGACAAATTTCCATCCATTCAGTTTGATCAATGGATCATCTCAGAAGGGATTCGGGCCGAATGGAAAAACAAAAATTGGTATCAAAACATTCTTAAAGATCTCAACGTTTAAGGGTCGATGTTCGAAGGGCCTCGAGCGTTGACACCTTTTGGCTCAATGTTTACAATGTTCATCCTTTGAACAATAAGATCCTCCTCACAGAACGCGAATTCGAAATGATCAACGCCTTGGCGGGCGGGCAAGCCGGTAATCAGCGGGATCTTTCAACCAAAACGGGTATGTCCTTGGGAATGACAAACCTTGTTATAAAGCGATTGGTCAAAAAAGGCCTTCTTAAAGTGCGCCAACTCAATCGGCGAAAAGTGGAATATCTGCTCACCTCAAGAGGATTCTCGGAAAAAGCGAAAAAATCCTACCGCTACATGCTCAAAACCATCAACAGTGTCAGCCTTATCAAATTACGTATTCAAAACGTATTGCAGGAAAAGTTGAAAGAGGGTTCCGCTCAATTTGTTCTGGAAGGTGAAGGAGATTTTCACGATATCGTGGAAATGGCGGTTCGAGGGATGAAGAGGCCGGAGGTTCAATTGCGCCGTGTCCGCTCTGTATCAAAATCAGATTTAAAAGACGCCATTCTTCTTACCGCGAAAAAGAACTCATCCATTCCCGCTTTTGTTGAAGAGCATATCAATCTCGTTGACGCGATCAGCTCTGGAAATATTTCGAGTAATTGATGAATACCGTTGATTGCATAGTGGTGGGAGCGGGAGTCATGGGATCGGCGGTGGCGCGTTCTTTGCTTTTACGGAAAAAAGTGAAGTCAGTGGCGGTGCTTGAGAAAGAAGCAGCGCCGGCTCAACACACCAGCGGTCGCAACAGCGGAGTGGTTCACGCGGGCTTCAATTTAAAACCCGGAAGCCTGAAAGCCAAATTTTGTGTGGAGGGCAACAAGCGGATGAGAGAATTTTGCGCCCAAAAGAAAGTGCCCTTGGAGTCGGTGGGGACATGGGTGGTCGCTTTGGAAGAAAAAGAGAAATCAGTTCTTGAGGAGATTTATAAGCGAGGTCAAGCCAATGGTGTGGAGGGCGTGCGATTGGTGGATGGCAATGAGATGCGGAAACACGAACCTCAAACTTTGGGGATCGCCGCGTTGCATGCTCCCACGGGTGCTATCACGAGCGGCAAACAAGTCACACAAGCTTTGGTTGAAGAGGTTCAATCTTTGGGGGGCATTTTCTTTTTTGGAGAAAAAGTGCAGGGAATTGACGAGGGGTCGGGCGGCTACACGGTGTCAACGTCCCAAGGGCGTCATCAGGCCCCTTTGCTTTTCAATTGCGCCGGACTTTATGCCGATGAGGTGGCCCACAAATTGGATGTGGGGACTCAATACACCATTGTTCCATTTCGAGGGGAGTATTATAAATTGACACCAGAGAAGAGCACGTTGGTGAACTCGATGATTTATCCCGTTCCCGATTTGAACTATCCGTTTCTGGGCGTGCATTGGACGAAAACCATCACCGGAGAGTTGATGATCGGTCCCAGCGCGACCATGGCCTTTGGGCGCGAATCTTACAAGCCCCTGTCGGTGGGATGGATCGATACGCTTAAAATGGTGACCAAAGAAAATTTTTGGAGCATGTTCAAATCAAAAGATTTCCGGAGGATGGCCTGGAGTCAGATCAAAATGTCCTTGAACCATGCCGAGTTCATTCGCGAAGCACAAAAACTGGTTCGAGGAAGCGAAATCCGAGATTTCAAGCCCGGCAAAAGCGGCAACCGGGCCCAAGTGGTCAACGAGACCGGAAAATTGGTAGATGACATGCTGGTTGAGAAAAAGGGCACAGCGTTGCACGTGCTCAATGCGGTTTCGCCGGGTTTTACCTGTGCTTTACCGTTCGCCGACCATCTGGTCGATACACTTTTAAATTGAATGGACCCCTTTATGAAATGGAATCGTGAGATCATGTTTTTATACGAAGAAATATTTGAAGTCCGCTGTCGCCCCGGCCTAGCTTTTAAGTGGAGTGATTGTTGGCAGGTGGATAAGCCAGGGCCCAGTCGTTCCGGCAGAAGGTGTGATGCACACACCTCACCCTCGGGAGAGGCTGGGTCCCGGCTTATACTCTTCTCGGCGAACACATCCCTTAAAAATTGGGCCGGGACGACGGTCATGCTTGATCCCTTGTTGGGTTGCGGCGGGGCTGCGCTATGAATAGCAATTTAATGATTAACAGTCGGTGCAAGCTGAATCAATCGATGCGAGGTTTGAGATGATTGAGCGGTTTTACAAGTCGATCTATCGCATTCGCCGCGTGGAGGAGGAGTTGGTGCGACTCTATCCTTCGGATAAAATCAAAAGTCCCGTCCATCTTTCGATTGGGCAGGAAGCCGTTTCCGTTGGTGTATGTGAAGCTTTACAACCTGATGACGCCGTATTCGGCACTTATCGGGGTCATGCCCTTTATTTGGCAAAGGGGGGGAACCTGAACCAAATGATCGCCGAATTGTATGGCAAGGTCACGGGTTGCGCCCGCGGGAAAGGCGGATCCATGCATTTGGTGGATGTGGGCGCCCATATGATGGGGACCTCCGCCGTGGTTGGGACGACCATCCCTGTGGCGGTGGGATATGCCTATGCCCAGCGCCAACAAAAGAAAACGACGGTTGTGGCTGTGTTCTTTGGAGATGGCGCCGTGGATGAAGGGGCGTTCCATGAAAGTATTAACTTCGCAGCTCTGAAAAAACTCCCCGTTATCTTTGTATGTGAAAACAATTTTTATGCCATTCATTCCCACCAGAAAACCCGTCAATTGAGGAACAATCTTTGCGAGCGAGCTGAGAGCTATGGCGTTCCAGCACAGAGAATCGACAACAACAATACCTTCAAAATTTATGAGGCTGTTAAAGAAATCCTTCCCGCCATGCGAACAGGGAAATCGGGGCCGATTTTCTTGGAATGCATGACTTATCGGTGGCGAGAACATGTGGGGCCGGGTTTTGATTTTTCTCTTGGATATCGGTCCAAGGAAGAATGTGATGAATGGATTAAGAATGACGAGATGGTTGCTTTGGGGAAACGTTTGGAGGGTGCCACCAAGTCGCAAATTGAGAAGGAAGTGGAGCAAGAGATCGCAAAAGCCATTGATTTCGCGGAGAAAAGTCCTTTCCCAATTTACGAAGATCTTTACGTTGATGTTTTTAAGGAATCATAAATGGAACGAACACTTTTATATACCGAAGCCGTTCGCGAAGCCACTGAAATAGAGATGCAACGTGATCCATCTGTCCTTGTCTTTGGATTGGGCGTGGATGACGCGAAAGGCATTCAAGGAACAACCACAGGCCTTGTGGAAAAATTTGGGGTTGATCGCTGTTTTGACACGCCATTGGCCGAAGATGGCATGACCGGAGTCGCGATTGGAATGGCGCTCGCAGGCCTGCGTCCCATTCATGTGCATATTCGCATGGATTTTGTTCTTTTGGCCATGAACCAGTTGGTGAACATGGCTGCCAAGCTTCGGTATATGTATGGGGGGTCCGTAAACGTTCCCATGGTTGTCCGGGCCATGATCGGAAAAAGCTGGGGACAGGGGCCCCAACACTCCCAGGCATTTCACTCCTATTTCATGCATGTTCCTGGCATAAAAGTCGTTGCTCCATCGACGCCCTATGACGCCAAGGGCTGTCTCATTGAAAGTATTCGAGATAATAATCCGGTTCTTTTTATTGAACACCGAATGCTGCATTTCCATAAAGGACCCGTTCCTGAAGGCAGTTATACCGTTCCTTTCGGGCGAGCTCGCGTATTGATGGAAGGGTCTGACGTGACAATTGTGGGGATTTCGAACATGGTCTACGAATGTATTCGCGCTCAGAAAATTTTGGCTGAGGCGGGTCTGAGCGCTGAAATCATCGATCCCATCTCCTTAAGTCCACTCGATATGGGAACGATCGTGAAATCGGTGAAAAAAACAGGGCATCTTCTTGTTGTTGATAACGGTTGGGTAACGTGTGGGGCCGGTTCGGAAATTGTGGCCCATTGCCTTGAAATGATGCGAGACGATCGACATGTCAAAGTTCAGCGAATGGGTTTCGCCCCAGTGACCTGTCCAACCACCAAAGTCCTCGAAGATTGTTTCTATCCCAATTCTCGAACCATCGCGACGGCAGCCAACACATTGGTTCGTCCAAACCATTCGTGGACTCCCGTTGACAACAACGCCCAGGAATTAATCGAATTTCGTGGGCCATTTTAATCACCCAGGAGAATATGAAGAATGAAACGAGATGAACTGATGCTGAATATCCGACGCTCTGTCGAGGAGTATATGAGTCAATACTCAACACCTAAATTTGACAAAACCCAACCAAAGGTGAAGTTGCACGAACCAACGTACGGGGCTGACGAAGTAATGGCGGCACTTGAAACATTGCTAACAACGCGCGTGACCATGGGAGAAAAAGTCTTGAGCTTCGAAAAGGCCAATTGCGATTACTTCAAAGTTCCCCAAGCGGTTGTCAATAATTCGGGCTCTTCGGCAAATCTTCTGGCAATGGCGGCTCTTAGCAATCCCGTGTATAAAAATCATCTCAAGGCCGGCGATGAAGTGATTGTTCCCGCCCTTTGTTGGTCCACCACTCTTTGGCCGGTTGTTCAGATGGGGTTGAACCCGGTCATTGTTGATATTGATCCGAAGACTTTAAATGTGGATCCCGCTCAAATTGAAAAAGCAATTTCTCCAAAAACCAGAGCCATCGTTCCTGTTCATGTGTATGGGAATCCCTGCGACATGACCGCTATCATGGACATTGCCAAACGACATAACCTGATTGTGATGGAAGATTGCTGTGAGGCTCTTGGGGCTTTCTATGACGGCAAGAGTGTTGGGACTTTTGGAGAAATAGGAACGTTCAGCTTTTATTTTTCACATCACATAACGACTTTGGAAGGCGGGGTTTGCATCACAAAAGATTTTGAAACCGCTGAGTTGATGAGGATTTTGCGGGCGCATGGATGGGTCCGGGAAGCGCAGGATAAAAAAGCCTATACCAGCCAGTTTCCGGACATCGACCCCAAATTTTTGTTTGTCAATATCGGTTACAATATTCGGATGACGGAACTTCAAGGGGCAATGGGTTTGATCCAATTTCAGAAGCTCAATGGTTTCGTGAAAACCCGCACTCAAACAGCAGAAATATGGCGAAAGCAAATGGCGCAGTGGAGTGAGTTTTTCGAATTTCAGCAAACAACTCCAAAGGGATTTCACAGTTGGTTTGGGTTTCCAATGGCGGTTAAAGAATCTGCGCCCTTTTCGGTTCGGCAGTTCAGAACCTTTCTTGAAAGTCGCGGGATCGAAACGCGACCTCTCATTGCAGGAAATATTGCCATTCAACCTGCCATGAAGCTATTCCCGCACCGTGTCGTGGGAACGCTTCCCCATTCGAATTTCTATATGAAGAATGGATTTACTTTTGGAAATCACCAATCCATTGATGATAATGCGCGGACATTTGTCGTCGATACAATTAAGGAATTCGTGTCGTCTTATATGTCTGTGGCGAAATAATTAATCAGAGGAGAAACAATGCGTGTACTCATAACCGGTATTACAGGATTCGTTGGCAGTCATCTCGCTGAATATATTCTCGCTGAACATCCTGACGTCAAAGTTTATGGCATCAAACGATGGAGGAGTCCCAAGGACAATATCAGAGGGATTCTTAAACAGGTTCAACTTGTGGATTGTGATCTTCGCGATCTGGGTTCTCTCATTACGGTGTTCAGCTCGATTAAACCTGACATCATTTTTCATTTGGCCGCCCAATCCTTTGTTCCCACCAGTTATATCGCTCCGGCGGATACGATGGAAACGAATATAGTTGGAACGACTCATTTGCTTGAAGCGGTTCGCGCCACCAAAATCGATCCGGTCATTCACATTTGTTCCTCTTCAGAAGTTTATGGCCAGGTTCGGCCAGAAGAAGTGCCCATCACTGAAGAATGTCCTTTGAGGCCCGTGAGCCCTTATGCTGTCAGCAAAGTGGGAGAGGACATGCTGGGTTTTATGTACCACGCAGCCTATGGATTAAAAACCATTCGGACTCGAATGTTTACCCACAGCGGCGCACGTCGGGGCGAAGTTTTTGTTGATTCCTTTTTTGCCAAGCAAATTGCCTTGATTGAGGCGGGTCTTCAAGATCCTGTCGTCCATGTGGGCAACCTTGAATCGGTCAGGACTTTTTGTGATGTCAAAGACACCATTCGGGCCTATTGGCTCCTTGTTTCCAAGTGTCCGCCGGGCGAGGTCTATAACATCGGTGGCGCCGTTACGATGAAAGTAGGTGAGGCGCTTGATCTTTTATTGGGAATGACGACCTTCAAGGGGAAAATTGAAGTTAAAGTGGATCCCGCTCTTTTCCGTCCAGCCGATGTCACGTTGCAGATTCCATCTACGGAAAAGTTCCGCAAACAAACCGGTTGGAAACCTGTGGTTGACTACAAACAAACACTGGTCGATATGCTGAATTACTGGCGTGGCGAAATCGAACGGGACGACCCTTCCCGTTTGAAGACGGCCGTGCTCAGTCGTTAAGGTCTGAGAGTCTCCATGATTATCAGCCGAACACCATTTCGCGTTTCCTTTTTTGGAGGGGGGACCGATTACCCCATTTGGTTTCGTGAACATGAAGGGGCCGTTCTCGCCACGACGATAAATAAACATTGCTATATCAGTTGTCGTCATTTACCGCCTTTTTTCGGATACAAGTCCCGGATCATTTATTCAAAGATGGAGTGTGTGGACGGAATTGATGATATTCAACACCCTGCGGTGAGAGAGGCCTTCCGGTTCATGAACATAAAAGAGGGGATTGAGCTTCATCATGATGCCGATTTGCCGGCTCGCGCCGGTTTGGGAACCAGTTCGACATTTACGGTGGGTCTATTGAATGTCCTCTATGCTTATCGAGGCAATATGCCGAGTAAAATGCAGCTCGCCTTGGATGCGATCAAAGTGGAGCAGGAATTGATTCCGGAAAATGTTGGATGTCAGGATCAGACGCTCGCCGCATTCGGAGGTTTTAACCGCATTGATTTCAGGGCTGGAGAAAACCCGATCCGGGTGACACCCATCATATTGCCCAACCATCGATACAACGAACTCCAAGACCACTTGATGCTTCTTTTCACCGGTTTTTCAAGGAATGCGACAGACATTGCCGCTGAACAGATCAAAATGACGCCGCATAAGAAAGCAGAATTATCCACGATGTATCAAATGGTGAGTGAAGCAACCAATATTCTAAATGGAAACGGAAGCCTTCGCGAATTCGGAAAACTTTTACACGAAAGCTGGCTCCTCAAGCGGGGGCTGACCAACAAAATATCTAACCCCCGTATCGATGAAATTTATGAAATCGCCCGTTCCGCTGGCGCGTTGGGTGGAAAAGTCGTGGGGGCCGGAGGGGGGGGGTTCATGCTGCTGATGGCTCCTCCTGAAAATCAACCCGCGATTATCGCGAAACTGAATGACGTTCTGCATGTTCCTTTTCGCTTCAGTTCAACCGGCAGTGAAATTATTTTTTACGACCGGGATGCGGTTAGCAAAAACCCCATCAAACCCAAAGAGTTGGTTGTTTAAGGAAGTGACCATGTATTTTAAAGGGAAAAATGTTCTTGTGACCGGGGGCACTGGTTTAATTGGCCGGGCTCTCGTGGATCTCTTGATTGATCAAGGGGCCGTTGTCCGTATTGCCTCTTTGGATGATCCTTCGCGCGCTCATCCGCAAGCGGAATTTATTCGCGTGAATCTCATGTATTTGGACAGCTGCCTCAAAGCATGCCAGGGCATGGAGTTTGTGTTTCATCTGGCGGGCATAAAAGGTTCACCAGCCATGACATCCAAAAAACCCGCCAGTTTTTTTGTGCCGACCATCAGTTTTAACACAAACATGATGGAGGCTGCCTATCAAAGCGGCGTCAAAGGATATTTGTTTACCAGTACAGTCGGTGTTTACGCGCCCGCGGAGTTAATGAAAGAGGACGATGTCTGGAGCACTTTCCCCTCTCCTCATGACAAGTTCGCGGGTTGGGCCAAACGCATGGGGGAGCTCCAGGCGGAGGCCTATAAAATTCAATACGGATGGAACAATATTTCAATCGTTCGACCCGCAAACGTGTATGGACCCTACGACAATTTTGACCCGAACAACGCGATGGTTATACCTTCATTAATTAAGAGAGCCATGGATGGTGAAAATCCTTTAACGGTGTGGGGGGATGGGTCAGCCATTCGTGATTTCATTCATGCCAAGGACGTGGCGCGTGGAATGGTGATGGCTGCTGAAAAAGGGATCAATGAACCCATCAATCTCGGGAGTGGAACAGGGGTCAGTATCAAACGAATTGTGGACATCATCATCTCTCATCTCGACAACAAACCCACAGTGGTGTGGGATACAAGCAAACCATCGGGAGACAAAATTCGTCTCATGGATATAAGCCGCGCCCAAAAATATGGTTTCAATCCTTCCATTTCAATTGAACAAGGAATCGGGGAAGTGATGGATTGGTACCGGTCCAATAAAGACATCGTTGATAAGCGATACAACGTTTTTACAGGGAAGGTGCTGGCATGATTGCGGGGAAGAATATTTTGGTGGCGGGAGGAACAGGACTTGTGGGCGCCAATCTCACAAAACGGCTGAAAGAGTTGGGCGCCAATGTGCGGGCAACCTATTTTTCAAAAAATCCGGGTCTTTTCCCTGAGTTGTTTGTGAAAGCTGATTTTACAGAATTGAGTGAATGCGTTGAGGTTTCCAAAGGAATGGACACTGTGTTTATCTGCGCTGCCCAAACCTTTGGAGCGAAAATCATGAATGAAAACCCAACAGCCCTTATTTTGCCGAACTTGCGGATTAATTCGGGCCTTCTCGAAGCCTGTCGATTGAACCGGGTGGAGAAAGTGGTTTTCATCAGCAGTTCCACAGTGTATCAAGAAGCGTTCTATCCCATTCGAGAAGATGAGTTGGACCTTAACAAGCCCACCTATGAGCTTTACCAAGGGGTGGGATGGATGAAGCGTTACATCGAACAACTTTGTCGGTTCTATGCAAAACGTTACGGAATGAAGATCGGCATTGTCCGCCCCACCAATATTTATGGCCCCTATGACAAGTTTGACGCTCAAAGTGCCCATGTCTTGCCGGCTTTGATCAATCGGGCTTTGATGAAAGAATCCCCTTACGTCGTATGGGGGGACGGTTATACCGTCAGAGACTTTATCTATGTCGATGATTTCATTGATGATCTTCTCAATGTCCTGGACAGATATTGTGTATGCGATCCGCTCAATGTGAGCAGCGGAGGCACCTTGACCATTCGCGAAGCCGTCGGCGTTATCCTTAAGGTTTGTGGGCACAAGGTCGATCCCCAATACGATCCGAGCAAGCCAAACGCGATTCCCTATCGCGCATTGAATACAACCAAATTTAATTCGATCTTTGGGACGAAGAGTCGAACGTCCTTTACTGACGGTATTTCGAAAACAGTGGCCTGGTTTCGAGAAAGTCAGGCTGTTGGTTCTAAAAATTAGTTTGCAGGTGGGAATATAAATGGTCGAAAAATCCAGTTTGCTCACATTCGTGGTTCCCACTCGAAACAGGGTCCCTTACCTGGTCCGACTTTTTTCCTATTGGCGTCGCACTCACAATCCTTACTCTATTTTACTGGGAGATTCGAGTGATCCCGTTCAATTGGAGGAAGGAAAAAAACTTGTAGCAGAGTTTGGACGTGATCTTCAGATAACCCATGTTCCTTTTGATCCTCACCCGCACTATCCACCAGGAAAAGACACCATTGAATGTTTGAGCAATCTGATGGCTCTAGTTAAGACCCCTTTGGCGGTGTTTCACGCGGATGATGATTATGTTCTTATCCCAACAGTGGATAAATGTGTGGAGTTTATGCTGAGTCATCCCGACTATAGTTCTGCCTGTGGAAAAGCTGTTCTCTTGGCGACAAAATCGGAAGGAACGGCAATCAAGGTGGAAGGGGGGTCACGATACCTGCAGAAGTCGGTTGAGCACAACAACGCCTTTGACCGTTTGCGCAACAGTGCCCATACTGAATTTTCAATTAAGCGAACAGAACATCTACGTGAAAGTTGGAAAAACTCCAACGCCTTTGGATTTGATGCGGGATTCGGAGAAATCTATGCAAATTATGTGACGATGGTGCAGGGCAAGTCGAAAAGGTTTGATGATCTTTATATGGTTCGTTTGGCGCATGAATCGAATACCGCCAGGAAACAACCCGACATGTTCGATTGGGTTTTTTCTGATAATTTCACAAGGCAAATGCCTGTGTTTTTGAACTCCATTTCGGAAATGATCGTTTCCAAGGAAAACATTCCGTCAGAAGATGCTTTCAGTCAAGTCAAACAAGCCTTCTGGGCCTATTTGAGTCAAGGACTGGTTCATAAGTATCACATGGCCTATGGCAGGAACGGGGAGTTCCGTCAATTTCGAAGGAGATTGGCCACGAATATTCCAAAGATTCGTTCAGGATGGTTGAAAGTACGCTCCTATTTTCCCGGTGAAGCCAATGAACTGTCATTGGAGGCGCTTCTGAGAAAGAGGTCCCCTCATCATCGGATCTTTAAAGATGCTTTAGATTGTATTACTGATCCCAAGGTGCTCCATTCCAAATGAACGTGACGCCCCAAAAAAAATGGAAATTGCTTGACGAGGAATTGATCTATTCCGATAAACCTTGGATTGGTCTTTTTAAGCAAAAAATTCTCATTGGAAACGGGCGTGTTATTGATAATTTTTATCGGGTCCACGGGCTTGATTATTCCGTCATTGTTGCTTTCACTAAAGACGGCCAGATGGTCATGGAGAGTCAATATAAACACGGTGTGGGAGAGGTGAGTTTGATGCTTCCTTGCGGGGCCGTGGATACCGGAGAATCTCCATTAGAAGCGGCAAAACGCGAACTCAAAGAGGAAACCGGGTATACCTCTTTACGATGGATACCACTTGGCAATTACATTCTGGACGCGAATCATAAATATGCCACGGCACATTTCTTTATGTCTTTGGACGCGGAAAAAACGAGCGAGATGAAATTGGATGATACTGAAGAAGTCCATGTGGTGCTTATGCCCGTGGATGATGTTGAACATGCGGTGAAAGAAAATCAAATAAAAGTGATGAGCTCCGTGACGGGAATCCTTCTCGCGTTGGCCATGCGCCAGAAGTCACGTGGCAAGGATTTATGACGCGGAAGAAAATTCTCGTGACGGGTTCAACGGGGCTTCTGGGGACCGCTGTTAAAAATGTGGCCGGGACTTCTTTACATTCGTTTACGTTCATTGATCGCAAAGATGCGGACTTGGAAAATGCCAGCGATATCAGGCAGTTGATCGAGAGTGTCCGGCCGGATGTCATCCTCCATCTGGCTGCTGTGGTGGGGGGGATCAAATACAACATGGAGAAACCCGAAGAGCTCTTGGATAAAAATCGACGTATCAACCAAAATCTCCTCAATTCCGCCCTCTCCTGTCATGTCCCCAAGGTTATTTCCATCCTGTCCACTTGTATTTTTCCAAACGATGCGCCAGAACCCTGGAGTGAAAAAATGATTCATCAGGGAGAAGTGGACCGTCGACAATGGGGATATGCGCAAGCCAAACGCGAATTGGACTTAATGAGTCGAGAAATAACCCGATCTTCGGGGGGCAAGAACACCTACGTCTCACTGGTTCCTTCAACTTTATACGGAGAAAATGACAACTACGACCCGGAGAAGAGCCATGTCTTGCCAGCGGTACTGCAGAAAATTTATGACGCAAAATTGAAAGGAGCAGATGTGACTTTTTGGGGTTCGGGGAAGCCGCGTCGCGAATTTACCTATGCGACAGACATGGCCCACATCCTGCTTTGGGCCGTGGACCATTTCGACGATCCCGAACCCATGATTATTTCTCCATCATCAGATATATCGGTCCGAGAATTGGTCGATGACGTCACTCACCTATTGAATTTCAAAGGCACAGTGTATTGGGACGCTTCCCAACCAGATGGACGGTTCAGTCGTAAAACAGACGTCTCTAAATTCCGTCGACTGTTGCCCGACTTTAAAATGACGTCCTTCAACGTTGGACTGAAAGCGATGGTGGAGGATTTCTGTAAGAGATTTCCCCAGGTTCGAGGTCTGCAGAAGCGCGGCGAGGTGATGGCAAAATGACTTCCTCTCGTCCAATCCGTGCCGTTTTTTTAGAGCGTGATGGAGTTATCAATTACAAATCCACGCTCAGTCGATATGTTTTATCCCCGGAAGATTTTCACTGGATACCGGGATCAGCTGAGGCGATCGCCCAACTTGGCAAGTCTGGATACAAAGTGATTGTCGTTACCACCCAAGAGGGGCTGGCAAGTGGTCAGCTCACTGAGGCGGATCTTCAGAAGATACATGACCGATTGCAAATGGATCTTTTCCGATTGGGAGGACGAATTGACGCTTTTTATGTTTGTTCTCATTCGCTCGAGTCGGGATGCGACTGTCGAAAGCCAAAATCGGGTCTTTTTCTTCGTGCCAAAGCTGATTTCAATCTTGATTTTTCTTCAACCGCGTTCATAGGATGCGATGAAAGAGACCTGGTGGCGGGTCGCGCAGTTGGTTGTCCCACATTTATCGTGACAGAACAAAACCCGCTTCGGGAAATCGTTCAAAAAGAGATTGTCCGAAAAGGAAAAAGTTTCTCCCTTAAATTGGCAGACCAAATAGAGCGCGCCTCCTTGTACTGGCGTGTTGTGATTTCTCCCTATCGATGGAAAATGATGGCCATGCTCGCGATAACTTTGGTGGGGGCCCTCTTCGATATTCTAACGGTGGGGGTGATGGTACCTTTGGCGGATGTGGTCTCGAACCCAAGCGGGTCCAGCTCGAACCTGCTCAGTCAATGGGTGATGTTGGCAATGTCCAATTTGGGGCTGGGTGTTAATTCTGGACGAGTTATTTTTTTGCTGCTTTTATTGGCGTGTTTCCTTTTTTTCATGAGAAGCGGCATCTTGATGCTTCAACAATATTTTCTTGGCAGGATGGGTCATGGATTATATCGGATTACAAAATCCCAACTTTTTGAGAATTCGTTGCGCACTCACTATGAAATTTTTTCGAAAAAGAGTCGCGGCGTCGCCATTTCGGATATTACGCAACCCGCAGAATCGATTTGGGGTGCTTTCATGCAATTGGGTACCATATCGACGGGAGTGGTGAACTGTGTTGCCATGATTGCTGTCATGGCCTATTTGTCTTGGTGGGCCACTTTAATAATTGCGGCCATGGGTGTGTTGAGTATGCTTATTTGGAAACAGTATTTGCCGAAATTAACTGCGGCTTGCGGGTTCGACCTTTACGAAGCAAAACGCCATCAGTCACACCTTGAAGTGGATGCGCTCGATGGAATTCGTGTGGTCAAATCCAATGCGTTGGAATCGACAATGGTGGCCAAACATCGGGTATTTCTTGAAAATGAAAAGAAGCCAATGATTCAAATGATTTTTTTCCGAAATTCACCCATGGTGGGTAACGAAGCCCTGGCTTTTATTCTGATTGCCGTCTTGGGTGTTTTTACCTTTATATGGCCGGCCCCAAACATGACCTTTGCCACCTTGGTTGGTATTTTTTTCTCCTTACGAAAGGCGAATCCTGCTTTGTCGAGTATATCCTCTGCCAGTGTCGATTTGAATAAATGGCGCCGGGGGTTGGAGATCTTGGAACAACTGAAAAAGCGGACAATCCTAGAACGAAGGGGCGGGCAGGAAGCCCCGCCTCGAATTGAAGAAATCCGGTTTGAAGATGTTTCATTTTATTATGACACCAAACCCGACACGATGGTCCTCAAGGGTGTTAATTTATCTTTTAAAGTGAATTCAATTACGGCGTTGGTGGGCCCTTCAGGATCCGGCAAAAGCACCATTGCCAATTTGCTCATAGGACTTTATGAACCCAGGTCCGGAGCCATAAAAATTAATGACATAAATTTTCAAAACCTTCTTCTTACTTCTTGGCGGAATCATATTGGGTATGTTAGCCAAGATGTATTTCTTTTTAACACCACTCTTAAGGAAAATATTGCTCTCTGGAAACCAGATGTGAAAGAAGAAGATATTATTAACGCGGCCAAATTGGCGCAATTACATGATTTCGTTCTAACTCTTCCCGAAGGTTACGATACCATGGTGGGGGACCGAGGTCTCCGGTTGTCGGGCGGGCAAAACCAACGAGTGGCTTTGGCCAGAGCAATCTTAAGAAAACCACAAGTATTAATTTTCGATGAAGCCACCAGCGCTTTGGACAACTTAACTGAAAAGGCGGTCTATAAAGCCATCGATATTCTGAGAAAAGATGCGATTATTTTGGTGATCGCACATCGCTTGAGCACCATCAAGGATGTCGACAATATTGTTTTTATTGAAAAAGGAGTGGTGGTTGAACAGGGCACTCATGATTCGCTTATGTCCGCCAAAAGCTCCTATGCCCGTCTGTATTTGGGAGATGATGAGGAATCTATGGTAACTCCCAAAGAGAGCGCGCTATGAAACGAAAAGCCTATATTCTTGGCGCGGGCGTCAGCGGATTGGTGACAGCCTGGAAATTGCTCGAACGGGGTTGGGAGGTTGAAATCTTTGAAAAAGAACCTTTCATCGCCGGTATGTCCCGCACTTGGCGGTGGGGGGATTTTCTGGTGGATGTGGGTCCCCACCTTTTTCACACGCCGGACCCCCAAATGGCAGAATTTTGGGAGAGTGAGTTTGGGGATTTGTTCGTCAAAGATGATTACCGTTGTTGCAACGTGAAAGGTAAAAACTTTGACGAATACTATCCTTATCCGCTTTCATACGAGAGCATCGCCAAATACCCCAAAGAAGTGGCGCGTCGCGTGATCACGGAACTCGAACAAGCCAACGCGCTCGACCGAACCAAAGCGCGGAGTTATAAAGAATACATTCGGGCTTTGGTGGGGCCCACCTTGCAAGAGATGTTTTTTGAGCGTTACCCAAAAAAAGTGTGGGGTCTTTCAACCGATGAAATGACGCCGCTCTGGGCGCCCAAACGTGTGGAACTGCGGCAAAAAGACACGGCTTTTTATCATGGTCAATGGAACGCGGCGGGTAAATTCGGGACGGGTTGTGTTTATGATGAAATTCAAAAACGGATCGTAAAGCTGGGTGGGAAAATCCATTTGTCCGAACCCGTGGTGGGTGTGACCACGAAAGGTCATGAAATTTTAGAACTCAAACTAAAAAACGGGCGCAATCTTTCCGTTGGCACTCAAGATGTTGTGATTTCAACAATTCCCATTAATGTGATGTCTCAGTTATTGGGTTTTGCATGCCCTTTGACCTTCCGTGGCATTATTTCGGTGTTTATCGCCATCAACAAAGAATATGCGATTCCTGATAAATTACATTGGCTTTACTATGACGCCCCCGAACTTATTTTCAACCGAATCAGCGAACAAAAGAAACTCTCTCGTGACACAGCAGTGCCAGGTAAAACCTGCGTAACGCTGGAAATTGCTTACAGCAAAGATGACGAACTGGACCGACAAAGTGATCAGGCGCTTGTGGATCGGGCTTTGAATGATTTTTTGAAAACGGGTCTCGCCAAAAAAGAAGAAATTTTGGCCACCTCCATCCATCGCCAATCGGCGGTGTACCCGCTTCTTCGCAAAGATTATCAGCATGATTTGGCCAACGCTCAAAGCCGGTTGGGAGAGTACAATCAACTCTATACCATTGGAACCACTGGGGAATTCAGTTATGCGGACAGTCAAATTCTTTTTCAAAAGGCGTTTGATTTGGTGGATATTCTGACCAATCAATATTCCGATTTTTCCCAGGTCAAGCGTAAACAAAACGTGACCAAACTAAACGAAGTGGTGGAGTTGGCGGGGCGGGCCGTGGGAGATGGGCATAAACCGTTCATCATCGCGGAAGCAGGCCTGAACCACAACGGAAGTTTGGAGATGGCCTTGCGACTCATTGACAAAGCGGTTGAGGCCGGGGTGGATGCGGTTAAATTTCAAACCTATCAGAGCGCCAACCGCATCTCTGGAAAAGTCAAAAAGATGAAATATGCGGAGACTGTCATTGGAACAGAGGAAACATTGCTTGAGATGTTTCAGCGCCACGAGTTAAAAAAAGAAGACCATGTCCATTTATTTGATTACGCGAAGAACAAAGGGATATTGATTTTTTCTACTCCCTTCGATGAAGGCAGCGTTGAGTTGCTGGAATCGGTGGGGACCCCGTTTTATAAATTGGCTTCTTTTGATTTGGTCAATATTCCCCTCCTTAAAAAAGTGGCTTCCACAAAAAAACCTCTCATCTTATCGACAGGCATGTCCACCATCGGTCAAATTGAAGAAGCGCTTGAAGCGGTCAAATCGGAAGGGAACGCCAATGTCATTCTGCTTCATTGTGTGTCTTCTTACCCCGCCGCCCCGGAGAGCATGAATTTGCGTGTCATCGAAACACTCAAGAAATCTTTTCGCGTTCCTGTTGGTTTTTCCGATCACACGTTGGGGGTTACGGTGTCTCAGTTGGCGATGGCCATCGGAGCCAATGCCATCGAGCGACATTTCACTTTGGATCGAATGCTCGAAGGGCCTGACCATGTCTTTTCTTCCGAGCCTGAAGAGATGAAAGTTTTGGTCCGAACAGCGGGACAGATCAACCAAATTCTCGGAGACGGAGTAAAACGGATTCAACCCAACGAGTATGACACCATCAATGCTCAACGAAAAAGTCTCTATGCGAAAGTCCCCATTGCCAAAGGACAAATCATTGAAAGGGACGCGATTGCCATCAAGGGGCCTGGTGGGGGGCTTCAACCAGTCTATTTGGACATTGTGGCGGGGCGACCAGCGCGTCACGCCATCGAAGCGGATTTCCCCATCACGTGGGAGGATATTTAATGAATATTGCTCATCGTGACCAATTGGAAAATATTCTTGAACGAGTACTGGCCATCGCCCGCCAGGAAAATAAACTCAGTGGTTTTTGTATTGGGAACACCACGAAAGTGGATTCACATGGTTTTTTCTTTACCCCCATTCGCAACACGACGAAACTTGTGGCGGGAAGCGTCATCGTTTATGAAGCGCATCATGCCGAAGCCATTGCGCGACTGGTGGATGGGCGGGTGAATTATTTGTTGGTCGACACGGAAAAGAAAGTGCGGCCTGATGTTTCGGTCTACGGAATAGATGACAAAGGAAACATTGAACGCGCTGTACGGGATGCCGCCAAGCGGTCTCGGGTTCTCACATACAAAGGAAACGATTTAACGGTGGAATCGATTGACGCTTTGTTGAATCAATCCATACAAGACCCCATCCGGGGTATGGGTGGAAAAAAAGTGGTGATCCTGGGCGCGGGGAATTTGGGTTTTAAATTGGCTTTGAAAGAAGTGGAGCGCGGCGCTCAAGTGGTCATCACTCGCCGGGACAAAAAGAAATTAGAAACTCTTGTTCAGACACTCAATATTGTTAAACCGCCTTTCACGGTGGCCCAAGTCACGGGCCTGACGGACAATGAGAAGGCGGCGATTGAAGCCGATGTATTAATCGGAATGACAGAAGGATTGCCGGTGATCACCAAAACGATGGTCCAACATTTACATGACAAGGCGTTGATTCTTGATGCTGGGAAAGGCTGTATTTCTCCTGAGGCCATCACGGTGGCAAGAGAAAGGAATTTTCGAATTTTACGCGTGGATATTCGTGCGGGGTTTGAAGGGATGGTTGCCACTCTATTGGAGATGGAACGCCTCCTCAATCATACCGTGGGGCGGCGAGAATGGCAGGGCGTTCCTTTGGTTTCAGGGGGATTGCTGGGATGGGAGGGGGAGGTGGTGGTCGACAATGTGCACAATCCCCAGGTTATTTTTGGAATTGCCAATGGACTGGGAGATTTTGTCCGCCGCTTGACTCCCGATCAAGAAGTGAAACTGCGCACTCTTCAGCAAGCGATTGATGAAAAGAAACAAGAGGCTCCGTTACCTTCATGAAAACCACGGCATTCGTTCAAGCGAGATTGGGATCCACCCGCCTCCCCGGAAAAATTTTGATGGATATCGAGGGGCAGCCTCTGATCTGGCATGTCCTTGAACGTGTTCGAGCCGCTTCCTCCATTGATGACATAGTCGTGGCCACCACATCGAATCATTCAGACGCCCCGCTTGTGGCCTATTTAAACCAAATTGGGGTGTTGGTGACACAAGGCTCTGAAAACGATGTTTTGGACCGTTTTTATCAGGCGGCCTTAAAACATCGGACAGATATTGTTGTTCGCATCACACCGGACGATCCTTTTAAGGATCCCGCTGTCATCGATCAAGCGGTCGCTCTTCTCAAATCAGGCCAACCCCATTTGGATTATGTGTCCAACTGCAGTTACGACGGGAGCATCAAGTCCACCTTCCCAGAAGGCATCGATATTGAAGTCATGACATTCAACTGCCTTGAGCGCCTCTGGAAAAACGCCAAACGTTCTTCAGAAAGAGAACATGTCACGCCCTATTTATTCAACCATGGTTCGGAATTTAAAAAACAAGGGTTCTATCACCCTGTTGACCTATCCAAACACCGTTGGACCATTGATTATGAAAACGACATGGCTTTTACGAGGGAAATTTACCGACGCCTTTATAAAAAGAAGAAAATTTTTTTGATGCAGGATATTTTGGACGTTCTCTCTCTGGAGCCCCAGTTGGCGCTGATCAATTCTGGGACGATTCGTTATGAGGGATACCACAAGTCGGTAAAAGCGGAGCAACCATGTTAAACACCCAATCCATGACCCAAAAAATAGATCGTGTAACGGACCTGGAAAAAAAATATGTGATGGAAGTTTTGGATACCCAATTTCGGAACAGCCTTTCGGGCGGCATGATTCGCCGGTTTGAAGAAAGATTTGCCGAGGCGTTTGGCGCCAAGTTCGCCATTTCCCAGGTGAATGGAACGGCCACCTTGCATTCGGCGCTCATCGCTTGCGGTGTCACTCCAGGTTCTGAAGTAATTGTTCCCCCATTGACCATGATGAGCACCACCTTCGCGGTTCTCCAATGCGGAGCCATTCCGGTTTATGCCGATGTGGATCCCAAAACATTCACGCTTGATCCGCAGTCTATTTTGAAATGTGTCACCTCCAGAACCAAAGCCATCATGCCGGTTTCTATTTTTGGGTTGTCCCCTGACATGGAAGCCATCATGAAAATCGCCGCTGAACGGGGACTCAAAGTGATTGAAGACAATGCGCAATGTTTCTTGGGGAAATATAAAGGGCGTGTGGTGGGAAAATGGGGCCATATGGCCAGCTACAGCTTTCAGTTGTCCAAACATTTGACTTCGGGCGAGGGCGGAGTTCTTATCACCGATGATGAAGAACTGGCCATTCAAGCCAGGCGGTTTGGAACGTTGGGATATGCTTCCATTGGCGCCACCTCGGGTCGGGGCAAAGTCACTCGTGAAACCATTCAAGATCCAAAATATGAACGGCATGTGATGGTGGGGTGGAATTACCGCATGTCAGAGGTAACGGCCGCGGTGGCCTTGGCTCAAACGGAACGAATTCAGGAATTTGTTCATCAGCGTCAAGCCGTGGCGGCCCTTTTCGAAAAAGCCTGGGGTGGCTGTCAGTGGCTGGTTCCTCAACAAGTTCCACAAGACACGGTTCATTCCTGGTGGACCTATGTGCTCAAGATGCATCCCAACGCGTCGGTCGATTGGTACGGTTTTAGGAAGAAATATAAGGATCTCGGTGGAGACGGAATTTACGCTTGTTGGAAGATCAACTATTTGGAACCGGTGTTAAAAGGCCAAAAACTCCGCGACCAGATGTTCACGGCGGGACTCTGTCCCATTGCAGAATCCATTCAACCTGCTTTGCTTCAATTCAAAACCAACTATATGGATTTGGGGGTGGCGGAGCAAAAGGCGGAAGCACTTGCAAAAACAATCGAATACTTTGGCCGTTAAGACGGCCGGCGTTCTCATCGGCTACGGTTCTATTGGCCGTCGTCATGCCAAATCCTTGGCGGGGGAGACCGCTTCTCTCACCATTATCGACACGAAAGAGGCGGCGCGCAAACAAGCCCAGATAGATTTTCCTCAAGCGCGTGTGTTGTCCAGCTTGGAAGAAGCCGACAAAAGTGGACTGATCTGGGCGCAAAGCGTTCCGGTGATCGCTTCTTGGGGACCTTCTCATGCCGATTTTTTTGAAAAGCTTGTGGAGCGAGGAGTTCAGCGAGTCCTTTGTGAAAAGCCAATGGCCTCTTCAGTCGCGGCGGCGCATCGGATGGTTCAACTGGCGCAGGAAAAAAATGTGACTCTTTCTGTCAATCACTTTATGCGGTTTTCAAAAGTGGTGCCTGCTCTCTATGAATTCGCAAATAAAATGGGCTTGGGGGATCCTGTGTCCGTCACGGTGGACGGCGGCGCGACTTGCTTGGCCACCAATGGCCTTCATTGCATCGATTTCGTCTCTGAATTGTACGGCGCATCCCCCGTCTCAGTTTTGAGTACAGCGCAGGGAGCCGCCATCAATCCCCGTTCTCCCGATTTGCAGATGTTTGGCGGAACAGCGATTTGGACGTTCCCGGATGGGCGGGAGGCCGTTATTAGTTTCAGTAACAGGTCCAGCCTCTGGCTTGCCCTCCGGGTGTTTTTTCGAGACACGCTTCTGGAAATGGATATTGATTTGGGGGCCGTGATTCGCGTCCGAGATAAGGCGATGGTCAAGCAATTTCCGGCCATCACCCGCACCGGCCCCGCTTCTGAGATTATTTTTCAAGGTGTTTTGCCTGGCGTGATTCCCTTCGAGCAGAGGATGAAAAATGCGGTTCTCGATACCTTTAAAACAGGGCCCCGTGATTGTCCGGGCGAAGTAGGGTTTGCGGCGGTGTCTTCGGTTGTGGGAGCGCTTGTGAGCGCGCGAGAGAAAAAGTCCATCTCCTTGCCTTTGGACCCCAACAGCGACGTGGGAAAAGAAATATGGCCCATATCGTAAAGAAAATCGGCATCATCGGCGTCGGGGGCATATCTGATTGGCATTTGCGTGCTTTTCGAAAAATTGGCTGTGATGTCACTTCTGTTGCTTCTCGGCCCGGATCCGCTCGGGTTGAGCCCTTTGCCAAAAAACATACCATTCCCCACATATATTCTTCCTGGCAGGAATTGCTGGATAAAGCGGATATTGACGGAGTTCTCGTCGCGACGCATGTGGATGGGACGGCCGCTGTTTTATCGGAAGTATTAAATCGCCAATTGCCTGCCTTGGTCGAAAAACCCGTTTCTTTCCATCCAGACCTCATTGATCCTTTGATTTTGAAAAAGGGTCAAATTATGGTCGCGTATAACAGACGGTTTTACCGAACCGTTCAGGCGTGCAAAAGTTTTGTTCAAAGTGGCGAACCCTTGGTGGCGCAAATGAATTTGCCCGAGGGAATCAATTGGGATGATAAAAATAGATCCTATCTCTATCCCTTCTTTGAGAACAGTTGTCACGGCATTGATATGTTGAATTTTATTTTTGATGGTGTTGATGTTCGCAGTTCGAGTCAAATCAAAAATAATAAACAGGAAGTTATTGGTTTTAGCGCCGTTTTGTGTTCTCAGCGTGGCGATCTCATTCAGCTCACGGGGAATTGGGGGGCTCCCGGTAACTTTTCATTAACGCTGGACCGGCCAGGACGACGCTTTGAGCTCAAACCCTTTGAGATGGTGACGGTCTATGAAGGGATGGAAATGATTGATCCGACGCCTGAATTCCCCATCCGCCGCTATTTGCCAAAAATGAAAGAGCGCATCCTTCTGGAGGATATTGACCTTCAAGAAAAACCCGGATTTACCCAACAAGCGTCAGCTTTTGTCGATTTCATGAATGGTAAAAAGTCTCCGGTGGCGGCCACCTTGGAAGAGGCTCGCAAAGATGTGTCCCTTTGCGAACAATTGATTGGGGTTCGTTATCCCTCGCTTGAATCACTGGCCTCTCATTAACGCCCTCGTATTTTGTGGATACCAAAAAAAAACGCGCGGTTTTTGTTTGTGGGAACAAATATGGATTCCGCTCGGCCTATCTGCCGCTGATTGAACAAGTATCGGAATATTTCACTTCTTTTTTGATTTTGTTGGATTACCCAGAGGGATATGAGATTTCCAACACCCTGAAAACTCTGGAGGACAAAGGTATTCTTTCGGGATTTTCATTGGTGCCGGATTCGAAATATATTGTTCGACACCATTTGGCCATGGGCCGGTTGTTGCGGTCTTTGTCGCAGGGGAAAATGGATCTTCTCATTGTGGATGTTGATTTTATGCCGATGCACCGTTATTTGATTGGGCTCGCAAGAAGACAGAACGCGCCTGTCATGGCTGTGCAAAAAGAAACACCGACACAACTTTTGGTTGAATATCAGAAAACGAATACGACAAAAACAGTCGCTCCTTTTTCATTTAATAAAAACAAATTGCCTCTCTATCTCCGTTTTAGAAACCGCGGGAGAGCTGTTGTACGTCGAACGCTCAATCATTATTTTTTCCCGGGATTATTAACGGGTCATTTTTTTCCTATGCATGCATATGAAAAATCAGGGAAGGTTCTATTCGCCACTGATCGTGTGGACAAGATTGTTGTTTATGAGCCTAGAACCTATGAAGCGCTTCAGGTTTTATTCCCTCATGTTCCGGTTGTTCTAGCCCATCACCCACGAATGGGGCATTGTCGTTGTGGAGAGGTTAAAGAAAAAAAAGGTCTTCTTGTCATATTGGGCGGGCCGTGGAGCTATTATGTGAGCGAGACCAATTCAGAAAGGGACATATTAAATCGGTGGGTTGATTTTATTTCTCAAGTGGTCACGTATCATCCGAATTTGGCCATTCACATTCGACCGCACCCGAGAGAAACGAAGCCGTATGTCGAACAAATTGTCCAGGAATTAAGAAAAAGGAAGTTGCAGGCGTTTGTATTGGAAGCACAGCGAAATTCCGTTCTGGACATCGTTTGTGACTTCAATGGGGTGATTGGAGCGCCCAGTGGGGCTCTGTCAGAAGCCACCATCGGCTGCGACAAGGCCTTTGTCATTGGTGTGAAAGGGGTTGAAAGGATTAATGATAGCGAACCAGAGGTTGGCGAATATTCGGACGCCATTCAGAAGGTTCAATGGGGAGAGCCATTGTCGGAAGAATTATTTGTTCGTCAAGCTACAACCAATTCATCTCTTCCATTGATTTCCGAGATATTGCTAGCGGTTTAAATTCCACAGAATTTTATTTTGGAGGTATCTGTGTCACAAGTTAAATCTGAAGATAAAAAAAGTCAGTGATCGCAAATATTCCACTTCATTCCGCGGCTTATGCGGATTTAATGAAGGCTTTCAATTGGGGTGACCGTCCAACTCTGGTGGTGGGATATGGGG
Organism: Elusimicrobiota bacterium; assembly: GCA_022072025.1. Taxonomy (NCBI): domain Bacteria; kingdom Pseudomonadati; phylum Elusimicrobiota; species Elusimicrobiota bacterium. Next base: position 90,505 of record JAJVIP010000007.1, on the reverse strand, counting down.
TGATGGGACGTGAGTATGTAAAAGCGCTCCGAGTTCTCGGAGCCAAAAACCTTACAGTTTGTTCTCGTTCTCAAGCGAAACTAGATCCTTTGATCAATGAAGGAATTGTCGCCACGAGTGGAGGGTATGAAAGACTCTCCATCCGGGCTTCCGCGGAGGATGTGGCGGTTGTGGCCACTTCAACGGGAGAACTTGCGAATTGCGTTCGTCATCTGCTTCGGTTGGGATACAAAACCATTCTTTGCGAGAAACCCGTTTCACTCTGGTCGTCTGAAATTTTTTCATTGGCAAAACAAGCCGATGAACTGGGAGCCTTGGTTTATGGGGCTTTCAATCGGGTGGCTTTTCCTTCAGTGGTTGAAGCTCGGTTCAAAATTCATCAGGAAGGAGGGGCAACCTCTTCCTTTTATACGTTTACGGAACTCGTTCATAAATTGAACCTCAATTTGTATTCGGAAATGGAAAAACAACGCTGGGGAGTGGCCAACAGCATTCATGTGATGAGTTTGGCGCACGCCGTCATTGGCATGCCAATATCATGGAACGTCAATCAAATGGGGTCCTGGCCGTGGCATCCAAGTGGGTCTTTATTTATAGGATCCGGGATGTCGGAACAAAAAACACCTTTTCTTTATCATGCCGATTGGGGCAGCGCCGGACGCTGGTCGGTGGAAGTGTTCACCAAAGGACCCGCTTTCCGATTTTGCCCGCTTGAAAAATTACAAACCAAAAAACATTCTTTGGCGGAATGGGAAGATGTTCCCGTTTCGGTATTTAATAGCAGTCTCAAACCCGGTTTGGCCGAAGAATTGGCGGCGATGGTGGACCCTGAAATTAGAAAGGTGGTGGCGCTCATGGATCTAAAAAAAACAGCTGAATTAACAAGATTCACTGAAGACGTTTTCGGTTATTCATCGTCATGTTAAAGGCATTGATAACAGGCGGAACCCGAGGCATTGGATGGGCCATTGCCGACCAACTCTGCCAGGATGGCCTGGTGGTCACTGTGGTGGGAAGCAAACCCAGAGGTGCGGGGCCCCACGGGAGTGATTATTGGGGATGTGACCTCTCAAAAAGAGATCAAGTCAAACAATTGGCAAAAAAAATTAAAAAAACCGGTTTTGACATTCTCATCAACAGCGCCGGCATCAATAAGATTGGGGAGTTGGAAAAATACACGCTCAACGATTTTGAACGGGTTCATGCCGTCAATGTCGTCGCTCCATTCCTGTTGTGTCAAAGTGTGATTCCTTTGATGAAGAAAAAAAAGTATGGCCGAATTTTAAATATCGCCTCCATTTTTGGAAGTGTTAGCAAACCGGGAAGATCGGCCTATTCCACCAGTAAATTTGGCCTTTTGGGAATGACGCGCGCTCTGGCTTTGGAGGTGGCCCCTCTCAATATTTTGGTCAATTGTTTGGCCCCCGGTTTTATTGATACCGATATGACCCGAGGAGTCTTGGGCGCCTCCGGTATGGCGCAGATCAGCCGGCAGATTCCCATGAGAAGATTTGGAACCGCGCAGGAAATAGCCAAAGTGGCAGGCTTTTTGGTAAGCAACGATAATTCCTATATAACAGGTCAGATGATTGTTGCCGATGGAGGCTTCACGAGTGCTTGAGAATTTAACCATCCAGTCCCACCGCGGACCTTATACGGTTCGGTTTTCCTCCGGTTTTACTGGATTGGAAAACGGCTTGTCTGGCAGGGATCATCTGATCATTGATGAGCGTGTTGCCAAATTGTTTCAAGAACCTTTGGGCAAAGCGCTCGCGGGGCCTTCTGTCCTTATTATAGAGGCCCTTGAACAAAACAAATCCTTGGAGAAGATTCCCGCCTACATCACCCACCTTTTGGATAAAGGAATCCATCGGGACCATCGCCTCATCGTTGTGGGAGGCGGAATTGTTCAAGACATCGGGGCTTTTATCGCTTCTTGTCTTTTAAGAGGCGTGGCCTGGACCTTTTATCCCACCACTCTTTTGGCCCAAGCGGATAGCTGTATTGGGTCCAAGTCCTCCATCAACATTGGGGCTTATAAAAACCAGGTGGGTACTTTCACCCCTCCTTCCGAAGTGGTGGTGCCAGCTTGTGCGCTCGATACATTAAATGAACGAGAAATTCGGTCCGGCATTGGGGAAATGATCAAAGTCCACATCATCTCAAGTTGGGACGATGCTCGAAAAATTTCCGAACAATCAGATTATTTGCTCACCGATCGAAATATTCTCATGAAAACGCTTCGCCGCTCGCTCGAAATCAAAAAGAGGGTAATTGAGATTGATGAATTTGATCGTCATGAGCGTTTGGTCATGAATTATGGACACACTTTTGGACATGCCATTGAGAGCGCCACTGAATATGCAGTTCCGCATGGAATCGCGGTGACCTTGGGGATGGATTTGGCCAACACCATTTCAGTGGAGTTGGGGTTTCTGGATAAAAAGGATTTCGATGAACTTCACCCCGTGATTGCCGCAAATTACAAAGGGTTTGAGCATGTTGACATTCCGGAACAGAAGTTTTTCGCGGCTTTGAAAAAAGACAAAAAGAATTTGGGGTCCGATATCTCCATGATATTGCTCAGTGGCCCGGGGCGACTGTTTGTCCATAAAGCGCCTCTCGATGCTCGGTTGGAATCCTTGTGCCAAAGATTTTTCGAAAATTTGGGGCGGGTGAAAGTTTCATGAAAAATCTAAAAGAACTCATGAACCTAACAGGGCGTCGAGCCTTGGTGACTGGTGGAGCGGGGCATATTGGAAGAGCCGTCTCTGAGGGATTGGTGGAACTGGGAGGACGAGTTGCCATTCTCGATCAAAATTTGGACGCGGCAAAAAAAACGGTTGATGGATTAAACATCTCTCGAAAAGAAGCAGCCCTGGCATTTCAGTGTGACCTCAAGGATGAATCCTCCACGCGCGGCGCGGCGAAAAAAATAGTTCAGGAGATGGGCGGCTTGGAGATTTTGATTCACTGCGCCGCCTTCGTCGGAGAAACCAAGTTGGAGGGGTGGTCTCGCCCTTTCCCAGAACAAACAGTTGGAGCTTGGGACGCGGCTCTGCGGGTAAATTTAACGGCGGCCTTGGTGTTGGCCCAAGAATGTCAGGTGCCGCTGGCTCAATCGGGACATGGATCGATCATTTTATTTTCCTCCATTTATGGAATGGTGGGGCCAGATTTTCGAATTTATGAAGGGACTCCCATGCACAACCCGGCCGGCTATGCGGCGTCCAAGGGAGGACTTCTTCAGTTGATGCGTTATCTGACGACGCTTTTGGCCCCGAAAATTCGAGTTAATGCCATTTCTCCTGGGGGTGTGTGGCGTGATCAACATCCGGCCTTTCGAGAAAAATATGTTGCGCGAACCCCGATGGGACGAATGGCCACAGAAGAGGATTTAAAAGGCGCGGTGGCCTATTTGGCCAGTGATTTGTCGGCCTATGTGACAGGCCAAAATATCGCTGTGGACGGCGGATGGACCGCTTGGTGAAGTTATGATCAATATCGGAATTATTGGATATGGAAAAATGGGTCAGATTCGTCACGAAGCGATCAGCGCATCGGGCTTGGCTTCCGTTGTTGGAATTGTCGATCCTCAAACCAAAATAAAGAAAAGTGGGATTCATGTTTTTGAATCACCGGAAGAATTAATCAAAACCAATTCCATTGATGCTGTTTTTATCTGCACTCCCAATCACCTCAACAAACTCCTCACTGTTCAGGCGCTCCAAGCCGGCAAACATGTGTTTTGTGAAAAGCCGCCGGCCTTTACGGCTGCGGAGATTGAAGAAGTGAGAGAGGTTGAAAAAACCTCAGAGAAGAAGTTGATGTACGGGTTTAATCACCGTCATCATGACAGCGTCATCAAGCTCAATGAGATGATCGGTTCTGGCATGTATGGGAATTTATTGTGGATGCGAGGCCGTTATGGAAAAAGCGTGGACCAATCTTTCTACAGCAATTGGCGTGCCAAAAAAGAACTGGCCGGTGGAGGGATTTTGATCGATCAGGGGATCCATATGCTCGATCTCATGCTGATGTTGGCCGGTGATTTTGAGGATGTGCATGCTTTTGTGTCCAATCTTTATTGGAAGCTCGAAGTGGAAGACAATGTGTTCGCTATTCTTAAAAACAAGAGAGGAGTGGTGGCTTCTCTTCATTCCACCATGACCCAGTGGCGGCACCTGTTTTCGCTCGAAATTTTTTTGGAGAAAGGCTACATCGTGATCAACGGTCTTTTGACATCCTCAGGCACGTACGGGCGAGAGACCATGACCATCGCCAAAAACCGTACTGCTGCGCCCGCCGCGACTTGGAGTGATGAGGAGCATCTTTATTTTGATGTGAACAATTCCTGGAAATATGAGGTTCAGCATTTTATGAACGCCATTCAAACGGGTTCGGATATTAAAATCGGGAACTCGTCGGACGCGTTAAAACTTATGCGACTCATCGATAAAATTTACGAACATCCCATTCACGCAAGGAGCGAACATGAACGAGAAGGAATGGCTGTCTAATTATTTCTCTCAATATCAGAAATCAATTCCTCAAGTTTCTGTCTATAAGGATTTGGTTGAGCTGAAAAATTGGATTGTCGAGGCTCACAAGGCAGGAAAGAAAACCATCTTTGTCGGTAACGGCGGCAGCGCGGCCATGGCCAGTCATTGCGCGGTTGATTTCACCAAAACCGCTGGTATTCGGGCCGTCAACTTCAACGAAGCGGATTTGATCACCTGTTTTGCGAATGATTATGGCTATGAGAACTGGGTTCAAAAGGCCTTGGAATTTTACGCGGACAAGGGCGATGTGGTGGTGTTGATCAGTTCAAGCGGAAAGTCCCCCAACATGGTTCATGCGTCCCAGTGGGCCGCCAAACAAGGGTTTCGTTTGGCGACGGTGACCGGGTTTTCCAGCCAAAACCCCATGAAATCATTGGGAAAAATTAACTTGTGGGTGGACAGCACGTCCTACAACATCGTAGAAAATACCCATTTGGTGTGGCTGTTGTCTGTATGCGATTTAATTATTGAGGAACAGAAAGGCGCATGAAACGTGTGGCCATGATTCCCGCTTTGTTGGGGAGTCAGAGAATTCCAGATAAGAATCTTCTATTGGTGGATGGATTTCCAATGATGTTCCGCGTCGTTGAAGCCTGCAAGGCTTCGGGCGCTTTCGATGAAATCCACATTAATTCCGAGCATTTGATATTTCGTGATTGGTCGAAAATGTTGGGTGTTCAATTTTACCAGCGCCCTCCTCATCGAGGTGGATCGGCCTGCCGAATGGTGAATAAATCAAGAAAATGTGTTGGGGACCGTTGTCAGACGCACGATCATTTTCTTTATGATTTTATGGAACACCTTAATGAGCCTGCCTATCTGGCTTTGATTCATACCACGAGCCCGCTGCTGAAATCAGAAACAATCAAAACATTTATGGAAAAGTTGGAGCGAGAGAATTATGATTCCCTTTTTTCCATCGAAGAGCGTTACACCGAAACCATGTTCGATGGCCGTCCACTCAACTTTTCATTTTCTGAAAAAATTCCGACCCAAACTTTGCCCCCCATTCAAATGATTACATGGGCCATGACTGGATGGAGGACGGAGTCGTTTATGGCCTCTTATAAACGGGATGAAAAAAAGGAAAATGGGCCCACCTATGTTGGGAAAATGGGAGTTTTCCCGCTGGACCGCATACAAGCCATTGATGTGGACAACATCGAAGACTTGGCGGTGGCCGAGGCCTGTCTCCAATATCGGCGACACCGCGTGGTGCCGGGGCAATTTAAAGTTCCTGAGGGATTTGTCGGCGTGGAAAGTTGCCTGGAGGATCTAATCCGCCGAGATGGCGTCACCAAATTTGTGAATGACAAGGCCAATGCCCGTCATAGCAACTTGGACCAAATCAAAAAAGAGATGGGGCCGCCGCCATGGATTTATGTGTTGGTTTATTCCGCCACTGATCAAACGGGAATCATTTGTCAGAAACCGGGGGAAGGCTGCCGTAAACACATGCATGTCACTCACGATGAATGGTGGGTCACTTTAGACGGAGAATTTCGATGGGAATTGGGTGATGGCATGGTGATCAACACCAAAAAGGGGGATGTGGTCTGTATTCCCAAAGGCATGCCGCATCAAATTACTTGTATGGGAAGTCAGCCGGGAATTCGGATGGCCAACGGCGGACGCGACATGGACCATGTGTATTTGAAATAGCCCATGCCTGAAATGAATAAATTCAATCTTATGGTGGTTGGTTGTGGTCAACTTGGTAGTCGTCATTTGCAAGCGGTGGCCACTCTTCCGTTGGTAGGTAGGATAGATGTAGTGGATCCGCATGAGTCTTCCCATGCCGTTGGCAAACAACGTCTTTTTGAATTATCCGATCGACAAGAAAACATTACAACCGGATGGCATCTTTCAATTGATGATGCTCCCTCCCGCGCCGATCTATGCATCGTTGCCACTCAAGCCAATCGGCGCTGCGCGATTATCCGAGAATTGCATGAGAAGCTGGGAGTAAAAAATTTTCTGGTTGAAAAAATTGTGTCTCAATCTGTTGAAGAGTATTTGTCGCTGTTGGATTTTGTGGAAAAAAACCGGTTGAATATTTGGGTTAATTTCAAGGCCCGGGCCCACCCCTCTCATCTGCGGATCAAATCCTCAATTAAAAATGGGGAACCCCTTGTGTTCCATGTGACTGGAGGGAATCATGGCCTCGCGAATAATGGGGTTCATGCGGCGGATCTGTTTGTGTATTTTTCCGGAGCCCAAAAGATTGAGAGACAAGCGGAAATGATCGAAAACAAATTAATCTCGTCTAAGAGAGGCGCTCAGATTTTTGATTTGTCAGGGACCTTGGTTGGTCAATCTTCTCCAGGGAGCACATTGTCTATCAGCTTTTCTGCAGATCACGAAGCCCCGGGGTTGTTTTCCATTGGCACGCCCACCTATCGAGCGATTGTTGATGATGCAAAACAATTCATGATCGAAAGCAAACCGGAGGATGGCTGGATTTGGCGGGCGGTTCCTTTCCAAGCGAACATGACGGTGAGTCATATGAGCCGGGGTTTTGTGACAGATATCCTTTTAAAAGGGCAATGTGTTTTGCCGACATTGCGCGAAGCGTTTCCAGCTCACGAGTATATTTTGTCCTCCTTGAAACCCCATTTTTCCAGGTTGCTCAAATCTGAACTTGAACTGTGCCCCGTCACATGAACCTTCTTGAGGAGGCGCCAGAAATTGTGCGAGAGCCTTCCATCGCACCTCATGTTGTTTTTGTCGATGGGCTATACGGTTGTGGAAAAACACTTGTTTCGGCGGTGGTGGGAACCCTGGAGCGAGTGGAAGTCGAAAAGTATAACTATCCGATTGAATATGCTTGTGGGTTGAATTATTTGGGAAAGTTGACTGATGATGCGGCCACTGTACAAATTCGGTTATTGACAGATATTGACATCTATAACTTGATGATGTCTCGTGAAACCAATTTTCGATTTTCCGATCTTTCTTCTATTTGGCGCCATCCATTGAAATGGGATTATGTACGTCGATTGTGGCAACCGGGCGATCAAATGGCTCTTGAACGTGTCAAAAATAAAGAACCGATACTCAACATGGTTAGCCATGTTCTTTTTCCAATCAGCCGGCCCTTGTTTAAGGGTTTGGGAGATCGGTTATCCTTCATCGAGGTGATTCGTCATCCGCTTTATATGGTTAAACAATGGATGACTTTTATGGATCGACTTGGAAAAGATCCGCGTGAATTTACGTTGTGGTTTGATCACAAAGGCCAAGCGATGCCTTGGTGGGTTCGGGGTATTGAAGATCGTTATCTTAATTCTTCGTTAGCGGATCGCTTGGTGTTTTCCATGCAGAATCTTCTGCGGTTGGGGGAACATCGTTTTGATACGATGAGTGAGACGGAAAAAGAGCGACTGTTGGTCATTCCCTTTGAGCAATTCGTGTTAGATCCTCTGCCCTATTTGAAAAAATTGGAAAAACTTCTCGGCGCTGAATCAACATCAAAGACGCGCCGGGAACTCAAAAAACAAAACTTGCCTCGCAAGCGAATTGCTGACGGTATTCCTTTGCCCATTTATAAGTTGTGCGGATGGGAGCCGTCATCAGAAAAAAATGAAAGATCTGAACTTAAAAAAAGGCGTGACTATATACTCCCCAAACTTTCGACGGATGCGTTGGACACGCTTGATGAGATCAGCGCGGGGTATGAAAACCGTTATATGAGAGGCCTGATTTGAAACGAAAACAAAGAAAACCAGTGGCGATTGTCACAGGTGCGTCAAAAGGAATAGGATTAGCGACTGCGAAATTGTTCGAGGAAAAGGGGTACGTGGTTTATCGCCTTTCAAGGAAAATCAGTAAGGGTCGCTTCGCCATGGATTGCGATGTAACCAATGAAGCCTCTGTTCGGAAAGCTGTTCAAGCGGTTTTTCGCCAACACGCACGGTTGGATGTTTTGGTTAATTGCGCGGGAAGGGTGTCATTTGTGCCGGCTCTCAAGCATCTAAAAGAGGATTGGGACGCGCTTCTTTCTGTTAATCTATATGGGAGTTATTTTGCTTGTAAATGGGCTTTGCCCTTGATGAAGCGGGGCGGATACGGCCGTGTGATCAATGTGGCCTCCATCGCCGCTCGGCTGTATAGCAAGACCGCCTCTTTATCCTACACCTGTTCAAAATATGCCGTGGTCGGCCTCACACGGCAGTTGGCCGCTGAATTTGCAGGACAAGGTATTACTGTAAATTGTGTTTGTCCTTCTCCCACGTCGACCGACATGATCACACGGAATTTCTCACTTGGCGCCATTCAACAAATTGAAAGAAGCAACCCCATGGGCCGATTGGCCAAACCCTCTGAAGTGGCGGCATGCATTGTATTCCTGGCGAGCAATGAGGCCTCTTATGTTAATGGCGCCATATTGGACGTGAATGGAGGTCTCTTGTGAAGGGGGGTTCCATATTGGTTCGTGGAACCGGCAGTGTGGGGTATCGACATCTTCGACTCTTGTCTGATAAGACTCCCCGTCAGGTTTGGGCCTATCCAAGTCGATTTTTGCGCCAACAGGAATTACAAAAACAGGGGTTCAATCTCACGAAATCCTTCGCTGAGGCTCGGATGAAAGGTGTGCAGGCTTGTGTGATCGCTACTGATACTGGAAAACATTTGGCCGATGCCAAGAAGGCTTTGAAAGTTGGATTCCATGTGTTGATCGAAAAACCGCTGGCTTCTGATAGTCGGGGCGCTAAAGTCTTGTTGCGAGAAGCCAAAACAGCCCGACGCCAGATATATACCGCTTGTGTCATGCGATTTTCTCGTTCACTTAATTTTTTGCGGAAACAATTGCGGCGATTGGGAAAAATTCATTCAGTGAGAGTGGAATGCCAATCGTATCTCCCCGACTGGCGTCCTGAGCGAAATTTTTTGGCGTCATATTCAGCTCGTAAATCTGATGGGGGCGTGTTGCGCGATCTGATCCATGAAATTGATTACACCTGTTGGATGTTTGGATGGCCACAGTCCTTACAAGCTCAATTGGCCAATCACCATCGACTTGGAATTATGTCTGAGGAATCCGCTGATTTATGGTGGGAAACCAAGGATGGCGCCACGGTTTCCCTACGGCTTGATTATCTAACACGTCCCACACGACGTCATGTGGTTATTTGTGGCGAAAAAGGCATGTTGAAATGGGATGGGGCGGCGAATTTGGTGGTGTTTCTGCCCCCCAAAGGCCCTCTTATTGAATATCGAATCCCACAAGAGCGAGACGATATGTTCAAAAAACAATTGGAATCTTTCCGGGCGGCGATTATGTCCGGGAAAAAATCTGATCGATTGGCTTCGGGCTTTGATGGGTTTCGCGCGTTGGCTGTTTGTGATGCGGCAAGGCGATCCAGTCGAACCGGGCGAAGGGAAAAGGTCCGTTACTGATGGATACTTCGACCGGTTTGATTGCGGTCATTCCCGCGCGTGGAGGATCCAAAGGGCTTCCGGGAAAAAACATCCGTCCTTTTTGCGGTTTGCCGCTGATAGCGCATTCGATTCTTCTCGCAAAGAGCTGTCCTGAAATCGTGCGGACAATTGTCAGCACCGATTCCGCTGAAATTGCCGAGGTGGCGAAAAAATATGGAGCCGAAGTCCCGTTTCTGCGGCCTCCGGAGCTGGCAGGGGATTCCGCTCCCCTCTGGCCTGTGCTTCGGCATACGCTCGATTTTCTTCAACAAAAAGAAGGAGAAACTTACCGCTATTTGTTGTTGTTGGACCCCACCACTCCTTGCCGGACTCCGTTGAATGTTATGGAGGCTTTTCAACATATGCTCATCCGAGGGGACGCTGACGGAATCATCGGCGTTTCCAAACCTGATTTCAATCCGTTGTGGAACTGCGTCGCAGAAAAAGGGGGCTGGATGCGAACCTTTTTTGAAGAAGGAAACCGGATTCATCGGCGGCAGGACGCGCCTGAGATATTTCGTATCAACGGATCTCTTTATATATGGACAACCGATTTTCTCTCTAGAGAAAAAGAACAATGGCGAGACAGGGGAAATTTCTTGATGTATGAAGTGCCAGATTTTACGGCCATATCGATCGACACCTTGGATGAATTTGAGCGGGCCGAACTCTATGTGAAAAGCGGATTGATTGGGTTGCCGTGGATTGGAATAAACAACATAAGTTAAAAATTAGACAGAGGAGAATTTATGCCCCCCATTAAAAGTAAAAGCGTTTCTTTTTCACAGGCAACAATGGTTGAAAAAGAAAATCGTTCAAAGATGCTTGATAAATTCCATGAATGGCCCATTGTGGATGAAGTTCGGTTAGCGAACTTGGGACTATTCGTTAATCGGCAATCGTTGTCACGAATGTTATGCCTGAATGAGCTTTATAAAAAGATTTTAGATGTTCACGGAGTTGTGATGGAGTTCGGTGTATGTTGGGGCCGTGATTTATCCTTATTCATGAACTTGCGAGGCATTTACGAGCCATTCAATTTCACTCGAAAAATCATCGGTTTCGATACTTTTTCGGGTTTTCCAAGTGTTCACATAAAAGATGGAAAGTCGGATGTGGTAAAAGTTGGGGCGGCCTCCACAACTCGAAATTACGAAGATTTCCTTGAAGCCGTACTCCGTTATCAGGAGGCGGAGTCACCGATATCTCAAATCAAAAAATTTGAACTGGTCAAAGGTGATGCCTCCGTGCGATTGAAAGAATATTTAAAAAACAACCCTGAGACGGTGGTTTCATTTGCTTATTTCGATCTTGATATATATGAACCAACAAAAAAATGCCTTGACCTGATTATGAAATATGTGACCAAGGGAACCGTTTTGGCCTTTGACGAAGTATGCGATCACTCCTGGCCGGGCGAGACCATGGCGCTTAAAGAAGTTCTTGGTTTGCGAAATGTGACGCTTAAGCGAGTTCCGTATTGTCCGAATATTTCTTACATGATTGTAGATTGATGAATCAAATCGAACTTGGAAATTTATGCGTGTGGGGTGGTGTTCAAGACGTTCCCGGCGTCCGTCGGAGGCTGCCGTTTTCGCTGCAATCTTTGAATGGCCTGTTGCGTCTTCACATCAATTCTGAAGATAAAAAAAGCATCGTGGGCCACTATGCCGATGAGGATTATTCATTCATCACATCTCCTCCAGGAGCCTCTGATTGGGGGAGTCATTTGGGCGACGCGCAGTTCGAGTATATTCGCCGGTTCGTTGGCGAATTAAGAGGAAAAACCGTTTTGGAAATAGGGTCGGGTTCCCTTTACATGGCGGAGCGAATTGTTAAAGAGTTGGGAGCCAAACGGTTTATCGCGTGCGACCCGGTTTTAAAGAAAAAGAGTGCCAGCCCCTCCGTGGAAGTTTTCCCGGATTATTTTTCAAGTCAAGCTTTTAAGGGACAGAACATCGACCTTGTGATGTCCATGAACAATCTGGAACATGTGCCCGATCCCCTTCAGTATTTATCGGATATAAGAGAAATTTTGAATCCTTCCCGCGGTCTTTTCTTCGTTATGGTTCCTGATTGTACCCAGGGTCTGCGCAGGGGGGATTGGGGAATATGTCTCCATGAACATTTGAGTTATTTTACGCAGGATTCTTTTTGTTCAACGATGGCCAATATTGGGTTTGATATTAAAGAAATCATTTCAGAAGAAGATGAGATTATCGCGGTCTGCGCTCCGTCAGAACCGAAAGCATGGGTTCCGGTTTCTCCTGAAGAGTCCCTCAGTAAAATTCAAAAGAGGTTTGAAGCGTCCTATCTTTATGCAAAGGACCTTTTTTCCAAACTCGAATCCAATGGCAAGGGGCCGGTTGGAATTCATGGTTGTTCTGTTGCCGCCAATCAACTGTTATCTGAACTGAAACTCGAGAACAGCTCCCATATCTATCTCTTTGACCGCGATGAAGCCAAACATGGGAAATTTCTTCCTTCTTTTCATCGGGCGATCTTAAGTACTTCATCGCCAGAATACAAGAAGATGGGCGCGATGGTGGTGGGGGTTAGCACGTATTTTGACAACATTCGCAACTATGCTCTTCGCCAAGGTTTCTCGGATAATCAAATTTTCTCTTTGATTCCTTTCTCCAAATGACAAGTCCCTTCAAATCCTATTTCAGTGGCAAGCCCGTTTTTGTTATTGCCGAAGCAGGAGTTAACCACAATGGCGATATCAATTTGGCCACCCAATTGGTGGATGCGGCTCTCTCCGCCGGTGCAGACGCCGTGAAGTTTCAAACTTTTATTCCCGAACAAGTTATGTCTGTCCACGCGCCCAAGGCAGCCTACCAGGAAAAAAACACGGGAAAATCTGGTTCTCAGATCGATATGGTTCGAAAACTACAGTTGTCTTTCGATGCTTTTCGAAAAATTAAGCGTTACTGTGATGACAAGGGCATTCTTTTCATATCAACCCCTTTTGATTTCGAAAGCGCTCTTTTTTTGCGCGAATTAAACATGCCATTTAACAAGATCCCTTCAGGGGAGATCACAAATTTTCCATTCCTCCAATTTATTGGCGCTGAGAAAAAACCAGTTGTTCTTTCAACAGGCATGTCCACATTGGCTGAAGTCAAAGAAGCGGTTGCGGTTCTTGAAAAAGCCGGAACCCTGGACATCACATTGCTGCATTGCGTGAGCATGTATCCCGCCGACCCGAAAGACACCAATTTAAAAGCCATGCAAACCATGGAAAAAATTTTACACAAGCCGGTGGGTTTGTCTGATCACACACCGGGTATTGAGGTGGCTTTGGCGGCGGTTGCTATGGGCGCGCGTGTAATCGAAAAACATTTCACACTGGATCACAATCTTCCAGGGCCAGATCATAAAGCCTCTCTGACGCCAAATGAGCTTGAATCTTTGGTGCGAGGGGTTCGTATCGTTGAATCAGCCCTTGGGAACGGAGAAAAGAAACCCACTTCTTTGGAATTGGATACCGCTGCTGTGGCCCGACGAAGTCTTATCGCCGCAAAACCCATTGCCAAAGGCACCATTGTTACGCGAGACATGATCGCCATTAAGCGCCCGGGTACCGGCCTTCCGCCGCGGCGTTTAGAAGAGTTTGTGGGGCGGAAATCGAAAGCCTCTATCCAGGAGGATGAACTCCTCACTGAGGACATGTTTGTATGAGAACCATTGGAGTTGTCACCACTTCGCGGGCTGATTACGGTATTTATCGTCCGCTTCTTCAAAAGATAAAGAAATCTTCCTCATTAAAATTGTCGCTGTTTGTGTCGGGGACTCACTTGCTGGCGAGGTTCGGATCAACAATTCGATTGATTGAGGCAGACGGATTCCACGCCCAGGAAAAAATAAAAGTCCCCATGAGATCACAAACATCTCGCCAAGTTTCCGAATCAATGGGCATCGCGACCGCATTGTTTTCCAAGGCTTACGAAAGATCTTGTCCGGACATATTGTTGGTGTTGGGGGACCGCTATGAAATGCATGCGGCGACCGTAGCAGCGGTTCCTTTTCTCATCCCGATAGCGCATATCGCCGGAGGGGCCGTTACAGAAGGCGCCATCGATGATGGTTTTCGCCATTCGATAACCAAGTTGTCTCATATTCATTTTGTTGAAACGGAGCTATACGGGCGACGAATTAGACAAATGGGAGAAGAACCATGGCGTGTGCACGTGAGCGGGGCGTTGTCTTTGGACAATTTCTGTTCTATGTCTTTGTTGGATTGGAATTTTTTGAGAAAAAAATTTCATATCCCCTTTCAAGAAAAACCAGTCATCGTGACCTACCACCCAGAGACAAAACGATTGCAAAACGTTGGACGAGATATAGACGCGCTTTTAAAGGCATTGAAACGTTGTGCTTTGCCTGTTGTATTTACCGCTCCCAATGCGGATACCCGAAGTGATGTGGTTCGCTGGCGGATTAAAAAATTTGTCCACAACAATCCCCGCTCCTGCCTTGTTGAGAATTTCGGGTCTGAAAATTATTTAAATTTACTGCGTCATGCTCGCGCAATGGTGGGCAACTCCTCAAGTGGCTTGGTTGAGGCCCCGTCATTTTCTCTTCCTGTGGTTAACGTGGGCCAAAGGCAAGCAGGGCGTCTCGCCCCGAAAAATGTCATTACCACCGATGGGTCCACGGAAGCGATTCAACAGGGAATATTAAAGGCGCTTTCCACTCAATTTAGGGCCAGGATAAATCGACTTAAAAATCCCTATGGAAATGGGTTTGCTGCAGAAAAAATCATCCGAGTTCTTTCCAGAGTTAAACTCGATCAGAATCTTTTGCAAAAGAAATTTATCGATTGGGTATGAAAAAAGGCGTGAATCTTTTGTTTCTTAACGCGGGCCGTCGAGTCGAATTGATTCGACGGTTCAAAGAGGCATTCCTGAAACTCCATATTAACGGTCGAATTGTGACCACCGATATTCAGTCTCTCGCTCCGGCTCTTTATTCGGGAGACAAAAGAGAGCTGTTGCCGCATTCAAGCTCGACAGAGTTTTTTCCCGCGCTGAAAAGTTTATGTCAACGTGAAAAAATTCATCTGATTATTCCACTCATTGACCCCGACCTGCTGATATTAAGTCGTCTCGCAGGAACACTCCAAGAAATTGGAGTACGGGTGTTGGTGTCTGGAGCTGAGTCAATCGAGATTTGTCGGGACAAAGAGAAAACCTCTGCGTTCTTTAAGAAAAACAATTTCCCAACAGTTCCGACATATTCGATGGATTCCCCCGATGAATGGAAGTTCCCGATGATGGTGAAGCCCCGGGACGGAAGTTCCAGCCAGTTCCTTTACAAGGTGAATTCGGAAGTGGAATTGCGGGTGATTCTTCCCAATGTTCCGAATCCGATCTTGCAGAAATTCGTGGAGGGTTCAGAGATTACCACCGACGTTTTTTCCGATTGGAGCGGGACCCCGCTTATCGCGATTCCGCGTCGCCGGCTCAAAGTGCGGGGAGGTGAAGTCATGGTCGGCCGTGTTGAACGAAACGACCCGTTGGAAAATATGTGTTTAAAAATGGCCAAAACACTGAAGAGTATCGGATGTATCAATATTCAAGCCATTCAAACTGAAGACACTTTTTATTTCATTGAAATCAACCCCCGTTTTGGAGGCGGGTGTCCATTGAGTATAGCTGCAGGCGCACCCTTCGCCGAATGGACCATTAAAATGGCCCTGTCTGAGCCGATTGCCTCATTGGCGGTTTCCATTAAAGATCGGACCACCATGATGCGTTATGATGAATCGCTGTTTATCTCCCCTGAAGAATTGCTGGTATGACGCGCGCTGTTATTTTTGACCTCGATGACACGTTGTATCTAGAAAGAGATTTTGTTTTCAGCGGTTATAAAGCGGTGGCAGAATACTTTTTCCAAGAGAAATCGATGGATATATTCCCCGAACTCAAAACACGATTTGAAAAAGGAGAACGGGGAGACCTTTTTACTCAGGTCATTAAGGCACATGGGGCCAAAGTGGATGAGGGCTATATCAAGAAATTGGTACACATTTACCGTGAACATCATCCAGTGATTGAGCTTTTTCCTGAAGTGCGAGATGTATTAACAGATATGAGGAAACGATATCCTCTGGGGTTGGTCTCAGACGGTCATCTGTCGGTTCAAAAGCGGAAGTTTGAAGCCCTGAACCTTGAGGGTTTTTTTGGCGCGGTTGTATTTACCGATGCGTTCGGCCGGGAGTTCTGGAAACCTCACACCCGGGGGTTCGAGGAGTGTTTAAGGGGGTTAAACGTCTCGGCAACAGATGCCGTGTATGTGGGAGATAATCCCGCCAAAGATTTTACCGCTCCAAAGCGCTTGAATATGAAGACGGTCAGGGTTCGTCGAGAAAAGGGGTTACATACCTCCTTGGTTTCACAGTCTGGAGAAGAACCAGACATGGAAATTTTCTCATTGAATGAATTGCAGGATGTGTTGACTCGTTGGACCGAGAGGGCCACCGTATGAATATGAATGTGCGAGTCATCCCTCGGCTTGATATCAAGGGGCCCAATCTGGTGAAGGGAATTCATTTGGAAGGACTTCGGGTGTTGGGAAAACCGGAGGAGTTCGCCAAACATTATTATGAAACTGGGGCCGATGAATTAATTTTTATGGACGTTGTGGCCAGTCTTTTTCAACGCAACAGTTTGCTTGACATTGTTCAACGTACCTCGTCTGAGATTTTTATTCCGCTAACCGTGGGAGGGGGGCTTCGAACCATTGAGGACATTCGCCGTGTCCTTCGCGCGGGCGCGGACAAAGTGTCGCTCAACACTGCCGCTATTGCTCGTCCAGAATTTATTCGTGAAGCGGCTATGGCGTTTGGGTCCTCAACGATTGTTATTTCTATCGAAGCGATTAAAAGAGCGGATGGGTCTTACGAGGCTTTTACAGACAACGGCCGAGAGTCAACTGGGGTTGATGCTGTGATGTGGGCGAAACGGGTGGAGGAATTGGGGGCTGGTGAAATATTACTGACCTCAGTTGACCGAGAGGGAACCGCCAAAGGTTTTGACGTGGAGTTGACACGCCGGGTGGCTGAATTGGTATCCATCCCGGTGATTGCGGGCGGGGGTGCCGGTTCAACGGATCATATCCTTGAAGTGATTCAGTCGGGATGGGCGGATGCGGTCAGTGTGGCGTCGCTTTTTCATTATGATGCACTCTCGATTATGAAATCTCACGGTCACCACGCGCATGAAGGAAATATTGAGTATTTAAAAAAAGGACAACCTTCGTTGCGTGTAAAAGGGGTATCGATTGAGGCATTGAAATCAGATCTCGTAAAACAGGGACTGACTTGCCGATTTGAACCCAAAGGGACCCATGCAACCTTCTAAACCAGTGGCGATTATCGATTATGGCCTCGGAAACTTATACAGCATTAAACGAGCTTGCGAACATGTTGGGTTGGAATCAAAGTTGACATCGGATAAATCTGAAATTTTAAATGCGGCAGCGGTCATTTTGCCGGGAGTCGGCGCTTTTGGTGATGCCATGAACAATCTCGCCAAACTTGATTTGGTTTCAGTGCTACGCGATGTTTGCGCCTCTGGGACGCCCCTGTTCGGCATATGTTTGGGATTGCAATTGTTGATGAGAGAAAGCCATGAATTCGGGCATCACAAGGGACTTTGTCTTATCGACGGAGATGTAGTAAAAATACCCGCCGAAATGACCGTTGGGAAACGATACAAAGTTCCACAAGTTGGTTGGAATCAAGTGAATGTCCCCTTGGGGGGACGTGAATGGAAAGGAACCTTGTTGGAGGGGATCAGTCCCGGCGGTTATTTCTATTTCGTACATTCATATTATGTTCGTCCGACGGATCCGGGAGTGATTCTTTCTTCCACCACATATGGCTCGACTTCTTTTTGTTCGAGCGTTCAATTTGGGAATGTGTTTGCTGTTCAATTCCATCCCGAACGCAGTGGGCCGCTGGGCCTTTTGTTATATTCGAACCTAAACAAAATTATCGCATCGTCAGTTTCCAAGGAGAAATCGGATGTCATCCACAATCGCCCCTGATCAATTTGATAAGAGCCTCGAGGCCAAATACGGTCTCCCTCAAGAAGTTGTCTTTTGCCGCCGGTGTGTAATGTCCAACCAGCGTCCGGCCTCCACAGTGGAATTCAAACACGGAAAAGACCGAAAAGTGAAATCTCTTCATATCGGAGAGGACGGCATATGCGACGCGTGCCGAGTCAATGAGCAAAAACAATTCATTGATTGGAAAAAGCGTGAGGAAGAGTTGGTTCGCCTGCTTGACCAATACCGCAGCAATGATGGATCCTATGATTGTTTGGTTCCAGGCAGTGGGGGAAAGGACAGCGCCTATCAAGCGCATGTGTTGAAATATAAATATGGCATGCATCCTCTGACTTGCACCTGGACGCCTATTCTCTATACGGATATTGGGTGGAAAAATTTCCGTAATTGGGTTGAAGTGGGCGGTTTTGACAACGTTACTTTTAAGCCCAATGGTCGGACACATGCCAAGCTCACGCGTCTCGCGATTGAAAACATCCTTCATCCCTTTCAGACCTTTATATTGGGCCAAAAAAATCTCGCCCCCAAGATCGCGATGCAATACAACATCAAACTTATTTTTTACGGCGAAAACGAAGCGGAATATGGGAACCCCATCGCGGACAATGCCGTATCTTTAAGGGACAAGGCCTACTTCACCATGCAGAATTTGGATGATATCGTTTTGGCTGGGTTGCCCTATCGCGAGTTGATTGAGAAAGAAGGTTTTCATCCCAACGACTTGGCGTGTTTTCTGCCAGCTGATCACAAATTGTTAAGCGGATCTGGAATCGAGGTGCATTACCTCGGCTACTATCTGAAGTGGACCCCTCAAGAGTGTTATTACTATGCGGTGGAACATACCGGGTTTGAAGCCAACCCCGTTAGAACCGAAGGGACCTACAGCAAATACAACAGCTTGGACGATAAAATTGATGGGTTCCACTACTACACCACGTTCATTAAATTCGGGTTGGGTCGTGCGACATATGATTCTTCTCAGGAGATCCGCAACAAGCATTTAACGCGAGAGGAAGCCGTGGCTCTTGTGAAAAGATTCGATGGCGAATTCCCAGAACGGTATTTCAAAGAAGTGATGGATTACATAGGTTTGAAGCCTGAGAGGTTCTTGGAACTTTGCGATAAGTTTCGCTCTCCTCACCTTTGGAAGAAAGAGAACGGCGAATGGAAGCTTCGCCATACAGTTTATTAATGCCAAAAATTTCTTCGATATTTACTTCGCTTACATCCACCATTCATGATGCTCTTCAAGTCATTGATAAGGGCGGGTATGCCATCACCCTGGTGGTTGACCAAGATCATAAATTACTTGGCACGATTACCGATGGTGATATCCGGCGCGCCACTCTCGCCAATATCCCCTTAACCAGTCCTCTTCAGACCATTCTTGAGAGAAAAGCGTCAACTATTTACGCCCAACCCGTCACGGCTTTGTCAGGTCAGGAACGCTCTTTGTATTTCAAATTGATGAAAGAAAAAAACCTGCTTCATTTGCCTATTTTGAATGAAAAAGGTTGTGTGGTTGATTTGGTAACGATGGATGATTTCACCAGCGCGTCTCTTCCTTCTTTACGAGCTGTGGTAATGGCGGGCGGGAAAGGAACAAGACTTCAACCTTTAACCTTGGACACTCCAAAATCGATGCTTCAGGTGGGCAACAAACCTTTAATTGACATCATAATTAAGCAATTGCGTTCTTCAGGTATACACCACGTCAACATAAGCACGCACCATCATCAAGAAAAATTAACCAAGCATCTTAAAGACGGTTCTGAATTGAATGTTTCCGTTTCTTACATTTCAGAAGATATGCCACTCGGAACGGCGGGGGCTTTGGGACTCATAGAAAAATCAAATGAAACCACGTTGGTAATAAATGGAGATATTTTGACCAATTTGGATTTTAGAACCATGATTTCTTATCACCGCGAAAATGAAGCTGACTTAACCATTGCTGTACGGCAGTATGATTTTAAGGTCCCCTATGGTGTGGTCGAATGCCAGGGCCATGCTGTTAAAGCCATCACAGAAAAACCACGGTATAGTTTTTTTGTTAACGCTGGAATTTATCTATTGGAACCATCGGTATTTGAGCATGTGCCGGCCAAAGGACAGCGTTTTGATATGACAGAATTGATTCAAAGACTGATTGCTGAAAATCGAACCGTGGTCAGTTTTCCGATTTTGGAACAATGGCTCGATATTGGCCAACCTGCTGATTATGCTGCCGCTCAGGATATGGTTGCAACCTGGGTGGATCGTAAATAGTGCTTTTAATTTCCTGAAGAGATTTTTTTAAAAATCATTCCTGAATAAGGCAAGAATCCATACCCTGGAATATAGGGTTTATCTTCAGCCATTGAGATTTCTTTGACCAAGGAATATCCTGCCTTCTCAACTTCGTCGCGAATATCTTGTTTATTCAAAATCCAGCATGGATAACTGATGGAAGGGGATTTGTACATTCTTTTGGGGGGTGTTTGTTTCATGAGACGGGGTGGATGATCCCAAAAGGGAGTGCGATTGATAAAAATAACAGCAGGGCCAAACATATTTTGTAGCGCCCTTTTCGGATCCGGCAAGTATTGAAGCGTGCCAGATATGTAGAGCAGGTCGGTCTCTGTCAGGTAGGTTTCCGCCGAATCCGTGAATATTGGACCCGTTGGGTGCTGAAGGGCTTTGGCGACTGCTTGATTCTCCACCACAACCCATTGACTGATTCCATCCTTATACTTGGTCTTGAATTTATAGTAATCAGCGCCTGTTGCCCCGCCGAAATCGAGTATGGAAATCCGGTTTTTTTCTTGAATTAACTCAGTCATCAACTGATCAATATGGACATCACGGGAACCGATCGGAGGAATTTTTCCTTGTCGGTATTCCTGGGCGTCTTTTAAATACCGATCTACGACAGCTTCGGCGTTGTACCCTGTACAAAAACTCTCCGCTTGTGAATAATTCTTAAAATTTCCAGTGAACCTGACCATTCGGCCGGTTCTTATTGCGGTCTGGACCCATAGAAAACTGTACATTTCATGGACAAGGGATGGGGTGACTGATTTTATGAACTGTTTAAATTGATTCTTTTTTCTGGTCATTTTTTGTTGGCGAAGTCTGTTAAATGTTCTTGTTTATTGTCAACAAGGCAATTTATGAGCGTATATCCGGGTGGTCGCATGGGAAAATATTTGATAGTTAACGCGCATGTGGCAATACCTGAGGAGTCAATTTGAAATGGTCCGGTAAACGTGTTCTGGTCACCGGCGCGGGTGGTTTTATAGGAAGTCACCTGACAGAACGCCTGGTGGCGTTGGGCGCCAAAACGAGCGCGTTTGTTCATTACCGCGGGAATGGTTCTTGGGGTTGGTTGGACAATTCTCCTTTAAAAAAACATCTCACCATTTTGGCGGGAGATGTGCAGGATCCGGGGTTTGTGGATGAAGCCGTCAAAAACGTGGATGTGGTGTTTCACTTGGCGGCTTTGATTGGCATTCCCTATTCCTATGTGGCGCCGGAGTCCTATGTAAGAACAAATATCCAAGGCACGTTGAATGTGCTTCAGGCGGCCCGAAAATGGGGGGTGGAAAAAGTCATTCACACCTCCACCAGTGAAGCCTACGGAACGGCGCGGTTTGTCCCGATATCAGAGGAACATCCGCTACAAGCCCAATCTCCCTATTCCGCCACGAAAATCGCGGCCGATAAAATTGCGGAATCATTTTTTCTCTCGTTCAATGTCCCTGTCGTTACGGTTCGTCCGTTTAATACGTTTGGTCCCCGGCAATCCGCTCGCGCGGTGATCCCCACCATTATTGGACAGTGTCTCGTTGGTCGAAAACTGAAACTCGGGAATCTCCATCCCACCCGAGATCTGAATTTTGTTGATAACACCGTAGATGGATTTATTCGCGCGGCCGAGATTCCCGCTGCCATTGGTCAAACCATTAATTTGGGGACAGGTCGGGAAATCAAAATCGGCGAATTGGCTAAAATGATCGGGCATTTGCTTGGAGTGAAAGTTCAATTTGAATCCGATCGGGCCCGTCTTCGCCCAAAATTAAGTGAGGTCGAACGTCTGTTGGCCGACAACCGTAAAGCGCGCAAAATTCTCAAATGGACTCCTGAAGTGACCCTCGAACAGGGCTTAATTCGGACCATTGATTGGATTCAAAAAAATCAACACCTTTATCCCGCCGACCTCTATGCCGTCTAAAGTTTCACCGGTTCCGCCGCAGAAGAGTGAAGCCATTCCTCTTTCCGTTCCCACCATCACCTCATCGGCCTGGATTTACATGCAACAATGTTTGGATTCTGGTTGGGTGTCCTCCGCGGGCCCTTTCGTTACAGATTTTGAAAAAGCGGTGGCCGACCGGGCGGGAGTTGCACATGCGGTCGCCATGTCGAGTGGAACCGCTGCCCTTCATTTGGCTCTTAAATCAGTTGGGGTTCAGACCGGCGATTTGGTGATTGTGTCCAATCTGACCTTTGTCGCCTCCGCCAATGCCATCCGCCATGCAGGAGCGGATCCGATCTTTATCGATGCCGAACCTCATTATTGGCAAATGGATCCCGTCAAGTTAGAGGCCTATTTGACGGAACACACCCAAATCAAGGAAGGAGTGTGTGTTCAAAAATCTTCAGGGCGAATTGTTCGAACTCTCCTCCCGGTTCATATTTTGGGGATGTGTTGCGAAATGGACAAAATTGTTTCGATTGCCAAACGGTTTCATCTCTCCGTGGTTGAAGATGCGGCCGAAGCGGTGGGGGTGCGGTACAAAGGTCAGCCCGCCGGTACTTTTGGCGACGCGGGAGTTTTCAGTTTTAATGGAAACAAAGTTGTCACCTCCGGAGGCGGCGGTGTGATGGTGACTTCGGACAAATCCAAGGCCGACCGCGTGCGGTATTGGTCCACCCAGTCCAAAAACGATGAAGTGGAAGGCATCCACAATGAGGTCGGCTTCAATTATCGAATGACCAATCTTCAAGCCGCGTTGGGCTTGTCTCAAATGGAGGCTTTGGACGATTTTCTTCAGATCAAGAGGAAAAACGCGGCGCGATATGCAGATCTCTTAAAAGACATTCCAAATCTCACGCTGATGCCGGTTCCTTCTTCAACGGAATCCACATTTTGGCTCTATACGATTCTTTTACCTGTAGGGACCACGCTTCCTCGACGGAAAAAATTGATCGAATTTTTTAGGTTAAAAAACATTCAAACCAGACCTTTTTGGCATCCGCTTCATGGCTTGCCTCCTTACCGTGGGTGTGACGCCACTTCCACCGAAGTGTCGGAAGATTTGTATGTCCGCGGCCTCAGCCTTCCCTCGAGTGTGAGTTTGACTCAAAGGCAAATAGTGGCATGTGTTGAAACACTCAAGGAAGGCCTTTCCCACATTTGAGTTCGCCTTCCCTCCTCATCATTGAACATTGCACGGTTCGGGTTTGGTTGTGTCATGTCTTGCCCCAACTGTTTAAAGAGGGATTCTCGAAGAATCAAACGTCGAATGTTAGGTGTCTGGTTATTGATCAATCAAATTTGGGGTGGGGTTTAGCGCGTTTAACCGCCCGACTGTTCTGTTTTTCCGTTGAAAAATTTCAATTTCGAATGATGGACGTCAAAGACTCTGATGGATTGTTGGTTCGACTAAAAGTGGCATTTATAGAGGCAGCCAAGATCAATGACGCCATCCGAAACGATCCGCTTTATCGGCGTTTCGAGCAGGCCGGTTTGTTTAAAGATCGGGCGGGGTCGTTTGTATATAAAAATCTCTGTGACGTTCAGATTATGGTCCGGGGCACGCTGGGTCGGACCCTCTATTTGATTCATCTTTGTTTGTGGAAACAGCGCCAAGCAACCGCAACGATAGAGAGCGACCTCGTATTATTTATTCAAAAGGCCCCGTGGAACCATATCCTCAAGTCCTATTCATCTGGCCTGGGTGTTCTGCTGATTCCAGTTCCGGGTGCTTTTCACCTATTGGATTTTCTTCGAGATGAGTTAAAACCATTGATGCCTGATTGGCTGAACGAGATAGTGAACATTTATCGATTTCGTCGAAAAAACTTTAAAGACCCCCAATATTCACGTCAGGTGTTTCGCTGGATCTTCAATTCCCGTTCCAGGCGTCTTCTTCATTCTCCCCGTATAGGAGGGGAATATTACGGACATTTAAACATCTCTCGGCCCGAGATCCATTCGGATCTGTTTTATTTGCAGCAGTCCTCTTTGTCAGCATCCGATATGGTGGTGTTGTTTGGTAGCGGTTTGATGCCGTTTGATCCTAAGGAACACCTGGAATTATCCGCTCACGGCATTTCTTCTGTTGTTCTTCGTCCTGAGGCCACCACAGATTTCTCTGTTCCCGTGTATGACATCGGTCGCCGTTTGAAAGCACAAAATAGGCCATCAATTCCGGTGGTTCCTAAAAGTTTGGAAACTCAACGAATTGGCGACATTTTGGACAAGTACCATGCCCTTCGACAGAATTGGGCGCATGTTTTTAGAAATGAAAACCTGAAAATTTATCTCTCTTGGTATCGATACTCCTCTGATCATTGTGCGATCGCCGATGCGATGGAGGAAAATGGCGGAGTCACGGCTATCTATCAGAGAGCCTTTGACGCGCTTCCGGCGCCGGATCTCTCCATCGCTTCCGATATTGTTTTTGGTTTTTCTCCTCATGCCATTGAAATTGAGAAAGGGTCCAGGTCGGATATTTCTTATTTCGTTGCAACCGGATATTTAGGAGATCATCGTTTTCATCTCCTTAAAAACCAAGCGCGAGTGTGGCGTGAGAGGCTGCTTAGCAACGGGGCTCGGAAAATTATTTCCTATTTTGATGAAAATTCCGGCGGGGATCCCAGGTGGCACACCGGTCATGATCTTCAACGCATAGGTTACAAAACACTTTGTGAACGAGTTCTGAATGACCCTTGGATGGGAGTGATTTTTAAGCCAAAAGTACCTAAAACTTTGCGCTTCCGTTTGGGTCCAGTTGCTGATCTGCTCAAAGAAGCGGAGGCCACGGGACGATGCGTGGTATTGGAGGAAGGAGAATTCACAGGCGCCTATCCGCCGGTGGTCGCCGCCTTGGTTTCAGATTTGGCGATCCACAGTTGCCTGGCCTCTGGTACAGCGGGTGTGGAGGCCGCTTTGGCGGGCGTTCCCACTCTTCTGATGGACTTGGAGGGATGGCGCGTGAGCCCACTTTACGATCTGGGGGAGGGTCGCGTGGTGTTTCGAGATTGGGAGCAAGCTTGGCCCCTGATCAAAGAATATTTATCTGATAAGAAGACCCTGCCGGGATTTGGAGATTGGACTGCTTTCCTTCCTGAATTGGATCCGTTTCGAGATGGTCAAGCAGCCAAAAGAATGGGCACATATTTGGATTGGCTGATTCAAGGTTTTAAAGAAGGGAAAGCCCGGAGCGATGTGATGGCCGCAGCGGCAGAACGTTATGTTAAACAGTGGGGCCAAGACAAAATTGTTGAAATTAAAAATCAAAAAGTGACGCCGTTTGGAACAAAAACCGATGTGGCCACAACCCTACAAAGAACTGTCTGAAGCGGCGGCAGAAATTCGCCGTCTCATCAAATCGCCCGTTCTCTTGGCGTCGAGTGTGGTCCATCCACGACATTCCGTTCCGGCGGAACATCTTGATCTTCTATCTCAAGCCGATCAGAATCAACCGGTCAAAATACCCAGTGTTCTGAATTGTTTTGTTCGCTGGTGGGTTTGTGTGTTTTCGGCAGTTTATGACTCGCTGTGGCTGGCCATCATGAGTTTCACGTTTCACCGGTTTCTGGGCCCGCACACCTCTGTTGATATTCTTGTTAAATCGTGGGTTCCCGGGCGCGAAGGACTCTCAAAGCCAGATGATTTTTATTATGGACCGCTTCAAAATCTTTTGCACAAGCAAGGCGTTCGAACAATTTTTCTTGTGGGAGACGCAAAGTCAGATGATGGGAAGCTAACCTCAAAATTAAAAGCGGGGCTTGAATCGTGGCGGTTCGTGAGAGATTGCCTCAAAATTCATCAGGGCCATCGGTTTCCTGATATCCTCCTGGTCCCGTGGACCGCGCCGCTTCGGGCCCTTCCGTCTCAACTTTTATGCGCTATTCGGTTGCGGAGGTTGGCGCGCCAAGAGTCACGACTTTGGATTAAGCGGATAGCCGCTCGAGCGGCGTTGGATGTCCTTCGACCTTTCACCACCAAGAATTATATGTATGACTGGATGGGTACGCGGGCCGTTCGTCGGTGGACGCCGAAGGCCGTGATTTCTTTGTTTGAAGGTCAGCCGTGGGAAAAAGTTTTTTGGAGCGCCGTTAAAAAAGTAAATCCATCGCTGAAATTGGCGGGTTATCAGCATACCGTTGTGCTTCCTCACTCCTTGGCGTTGTTAAATCCAAAAAAAGTGGAGGGAGAGGTGGACGTTCCCGACATGGTTCTTTGTACGGGAGAGCGAACCCTTGAGATTTTAGAAAGCGGGCTAAAAAATTGGAGTCCCACTTTCTTGGCTTATGGTTCGCATCGGCGAATAGCCACTTCTCTTGTCGATATTCGTCCTCGCCCCGAGAAAAAAACAGTACTCATTTTACCGGAGGGAATATTGTCTGAAATGATTCTGTTGTTTGATTTGGCCATGGAGATGGCAGTGCGGTTGCCCGATCATGCCTTTGTCTTCAGGTGTCATCCTGTGCTGCCCTATGAAAAAGTGGAGCCCCATTTGAAAAAACGGAGAGAGGATTTCCAGAACATTGAATTATCTCGCGTGCCGAATATTCAAGACGATTTTTCGCGGGCTTCGACATTGATCTACCGGGGTTCCTCCGCAGCCCTCTATTCGGTGTTGGCGGGGGTGAAGCCGCTTTATTGGAATGGGGAGCCGGGCCCTGTGGTTGATCCCTTGTGTTGGGTGCAGGGGTGGAAAGAAAAGGTGTCTTCTTTGGAGGAAGGTTTGGAGGTTCTTAAAAAATATTCTTGCGAAAGTTCCACTGACGAAACAATGTTGGTGGCTTGGGAAAAGGCCGCCCAAGACGTGGAAGGGTTGGTTCAACCCTTGAACGAAGCCTCCGTCGCCAAATTAACGCAATACCTTTTGTACAATCGGCCCCCTATATGATGACAGCACAATTGCTATTTTTCTTACGTAGAAAACTTCAGATTTTTGTCATCCCGAGGTCGCCGTGGCGACCGAGGGATCTCTACAGAATATTTAATAATCCCATAGAGATTCTTCACTTCGTTCAGAATGACAAATTCTTTGGATGCGGCGGAGTTAAGCCATGAGATGCATCGTTTTCGGTTATGGTTACATGGGGCGCATTCGCGCGAAAGTTCTTCAGCAACATCCCGATGTCACCGACCTCAAGATTTACGATCCCGCGCTTGAATCCCACTCGAAAGACATCGTTGGATCTCTCTTGTCCCCCAGTGAGCGAATACCATGGAATCAATTTGATGCCGCTTTCATTTGCACTCCGAACAATGTGACCGCCGATCTTTGTGTTCAAGCCATCAAGAATTGTCGAAACGTTTTTTGTGAAAAACCACCGGGGCGCAATTGGGATGATTTTTCACGGATTGCGGAGGCCGCGCAATCGGTTCCCGATCATCGAGTCGTTTTTGGATTTAATCATCGTCTCCACCCCTCTGTTGTGACAGCCAAATCACTTCTCAAAGGCGGAAGTTTGGGGCCGATCCTTTACATGAAAGGAACCTATGGAAAGTCGGGCGGTGTGCACTATCGCCAAAGTTGGCGCAACGACAAGCAGGTCTCTGGTGGGGGGATTTTGTTGGACCAAGGGATTCATATGCTTGATATCTTTTTGAACTTTTTGGGTCCTTGCCAGGTATCGGATGTGATATTAAATGACGCTTTTTGGAAATGTGGCGTTGAAGACAATGCTTTCCTCCTGCTCCGATCGGAAACTGGCGTTCCGGCGTTTCTCCATTCTTCCGCGACCTTGTGGAAACACACCTTTCGGTTCGAGATCGGTTGTGAAAATGGATATTTGATTGCCACAGGTCTTCTGTCTCGCACGGGCAGTTATGGCCGAGAACAATTGGTTATCGGAAAACGGCAGTTCGAAGATGAAGCCTTTGCGCTGGGGAACCCGCGTGAAGAGATCATTCATTTTGATCGAGACGAATCTTGGGACAAGGAAGTTCAGGAATTTATCGCTTCCATCAAAGAAAAGAGGCCGCCCACTCATGGAACGCTCGATGAGGCGAGGCAAGTAATGGAAATTATCCGGGACGTCTATGCCAAGCGCGACGTCGCACCGGTGAGGAGGGGTTGATATGATTTTAACTGAGACCAATGTTGCTTTCCCGCTTTCGTCTGTAAAACCTCTCGACGGATTGCGCACCTACCGTCAGTTTTGCATTGAAACCACCAAAAAGGTGTTGGCGGGAAAAAGCCAACGCCGTGAACGTTCTCTTATTACGGGGAGCCCTTTGGTTCCTGCAGGAACCATCGAAGGTCTTGAATACAGTCGATGTCCCGATACGGACAGTTTGTTTCTTTCCACGTTGCCAGAAAGTGCTGGGTGGGCTTCTTTGTTAAAAGAAGTTAATCAAAGGCGTTTGTCCCCCAATGGTTTTCATTCCGGTGTCGTCACAAGTCGTGATGAAAATGTCTATCGCCCCAAGATCGATTGGATCGAGAGCACACTTCAAATGCAGGGGGTTGAAAAACCCAGCTTAATGGAGTTGGCGGGGCCCACCAGTCGTTTTACAGCGCTCCTTAAATCCAGTGGGCTTTTTCGCGATGTGATTATGATCGATGAGATGGATTTGATTTTGGGTTCACCTGTTCCGAAGAAAAACATTAACACCGCTGTGATGCTTGAAAGTTTGGATCACGTGGACGATCCTCAGAAGTTACTCGAAAGAACACATGATCTTTTGGCTCCAGGCGGTATTCTCTTTTTGACCTCGCTGGTGGCTTCTGGTTTTGACATGGCTTTGTTGGGGTTCGATAATCTTTATTTTTGCCCGCCGGACCGTACGAATTGTTTTACATTGAGAGGATTGGAAAACTTACTCAAAAAATCAGGATTTACGCTTCTCGAAATCAGCACGCCGGGCGTTTTGGATGTTGAGATTGTCCAAGCGCATCTCAATCAAAAGCTTAATGTGTCCCTATCACCTTTTGAGCGTGAATTGATGACATCCGATGGCGACGTAAAACAGGAGTTTCAAAAATTTTTACAGAAAGGCGGCTTAAGCTCTTTCGCTCGAATTGTGGGGAGGAAAAATTGACATTTATTGAGAGTTATTTTTCAGAAGTTGAACAGGTGGCGCGCCAGTTGGACAAGGGCGCCATCGACAAAATGGTTGAGCGGCTGGTGAAGTTACGTTCAGAAGGTGGCCGGTTGTTTCTTTTGGGGGTGGGCGGAAGCGCCGGCAATTGCGGCCATGCCGTAAATGATTTTAGAAAGCTGGCCGGGATTGAGGCTTACGCGCCGACCGATAACGTGTCTGAGTTGACGGCCCGAACCAATGATGAAGGGTGGGATACGGTTTTTTCCGCTTGGCTCAAAGTGAGCCGCGGAGGGCCCAAAGATGCCATTCTCATTTTCTCAGTGGGGGGGGGAAACCGTGAAAAGAATATCAGCCCCAATTTGGTGTCAGCGATTGATGAAGCGAAATCCCGCGGGATGACAGTCCTGGGATTGGTCGGGCGGGATGGAGGCTACACCAAACAAAAAGGCGACATTGTGGTGGTGGTTCCAACCGTGAATCCACAAAATGTGACGCCGCATTCCGAAGCGTTTCAAGCGGTCATATGGCATGGCCTTGTTTCAGACCCACGACTCATGGCGCAGGGCAACAAATGGGAAACAACCGTGAACGGGGAGAAAGGGCGCCCCCACTGATGCTTTCTCAAATATCCAACAAATTTAATTCGCTTCGCTGGAAATTATCCGACTCCTTGAAAGCAAGACGAATGGTACATTCTCGCGGCCTCCGTTTTTCCCTGGCTTGTGATAATTTCATAACCAATTACCGTTGGAGCACTTTTAATACAAAGGAACCAGAAACTTTGGACTGGATTGATCAATCTCTCACCTCAACTGACACCCTTTTTGATATCGGCGCGAATATCGGAATCTATTCGCTCTACGCGGCGCTTCGTCATCCGGGATTGCGTGTGATTTGTTTCGAGCCGGAATATTCGAATCTCCATTTGTTGCGGGACAATGTGGCGGCCAATAATTTACAGGATGTGATCGAGATTTATGGATTGGGCCTGAGTTCGGTGACGGGTTTGAGTCACCTTTACGTTCAAGATTTTACACCCGGAGCGGCTTTGCATTCCGAATCAACGGCCCCGCTTCAGCAGACACTCAATGGAAAACCAGTGGTCTTTCGAGAAGGGATCTGGGCCATGAAGTTGGATGATTTCGTGCAGGCGTCTAACCGATTCCCAACTGTTTTAAAAATTGATGTTGATGGAACGGAGGCGGAGATTTTAGAGGGGGCCGTTAAAACCATCGGGGGCTCCTCTGTCCGGTCCATTCTTGTTGAACTCGACTCCATTGGAAACAAAGACCAGCGGGCAAGAGAAATCCTGAGCAAGGCGGGTCTTCAGATTGTGTTTAAAAAGCCGGTTCACCAGTGTCAAGTTGAAATCTGGGAACGGGCGGTCAAAGCAGAAATGAAAAACGCATGAGGCCCTCTCTGATTAAATCACTCCTTCATTCCTCTGTTTTCCATGATATTTTGAAGTCGGATCCCATTCATTTAATCGATGTTGGAGCCAGGGCCGGGGTACAAGGCCGCTGGATCCCTTTAAGGGACCATTTGTCTGTTGTCGGTTTTGAACCCGATCCGGTTGAATGCCAACGATTAAATGAGACCGCTCACAAAAATGAAGTTTTTATTTCGACAGCCTTGGCGGATCAAAAACAGCAACGAATTCTCAATTTGACTCAATCACCCGGTTGTTCCTCAATGTTGATGCCGAACCGTGAATTTTTGAACCGGTTCCCGAAATCTGAACGCTACCAGGTTGAAAAAACCGTTCAAGTTTCCGTTGATACACTGGATCACGCTCTCAACTCGGTCCATGTCGCGCCTGATTTCATGAAGTTAGATGTGCAAGGTGCGGAAATAGAAGTTTTGCGGGGAGCTGAGGAGTCTCTTGATTCGTTGTTGGGGCTTGAGGTGGAAGTGGAGTTCGCTGAAGTATATAAAGGTCAACCCCTCTTTTCCCATATAGACGAATTCATGCGTTCCCATGGCTTTGCTCTTTTTGATTTGAAACGATGTTGGTGGAAAAGGGCTGGAGGAGAAAATACCGCCAATCACCGGGGCCAGCTAATATTCGGAGATGCGTTGTATTTCAAGGATCTTTTTCATCCCAGGGTCTCCGGAAAAAAAATTTCTAAAAATCAAATTTTGAAATTTGTTGTGATTGCCTTGCTTTATGAAAAAAATGATTTTGTTGTGGAATTGCTTCAATATGCATTGGAGCAAGGCCTTTTGACGGAAATTGAGGCGGCCAAAATAAAACGTTCGGTGTTGGTAGGATCAGGATTTTTAGGAAAGTTACCCAACATCAAGGGTCGTTATTGTCTCGCTCGGTGGTTTCAACGATTTTCAAACGCAGTGGCCCCCAAAAGCTGGGGGCCGTCTGACATCTTGTGGTAAGGCGGAAGCCTAAGGAGAGAACATGGGTTCGTTGACAGGATTATTTTTGGATACGGGGAAGATTTCTGAGATTGAAAAGTATTTCCATATGGGCATCATCAGGGGCGTCACCACCAATCCGTCCATCATGCTCAAAGATGGCGTAACAGGCGGATGGGAAGGCATCGAAAAACGCTCCAAAGAAATTGCCAAACTTATCAGTCCCTTGCCTCTTTCAGTGGAAGTCACCTCAAATGATTCAAAAGAGATGTTGGAACAAGCCCTGAAATTTTCGAAATGGGCGAAAAATATCAACGTAAAAATTACGATTCATGGCCCCAATGGAGAGTTGGACAATTTGCGTTTGGTGCATGAGCTCGAAAAAAAACATGACATTCGCGTTAACGTCACCGCGATGATGAGTGCCCAGCAATGCCTTATGGCCGCGCAAGCCGGCGCGACCTATGTGTCGATTTTTGGAGGGCGCGTCAACAACATGGGTTATGACTCTCGTCTTGAGGTGCGCCGGTTGAGATCGCTTTTGGACGCGTTTGGAAGTTCAGCCAAAATCATTGTGGGGTCCACGCGAGAAGTTCTCAATATCGTGGAATGGTTTGAAGCGGGTGCGGATATTGTGACCGCCATGCCCAATTTGATCGATGGGATGTTGGTGCACCCCTATTCCAAAGAAACGGTTCAAATGTTTCTGGCCGATGGAGCGAAACTATTCAAATGAGCGCCGACTTTCGAAAAAAACTAAGGAATCGAGAATCTTTATTCGGGGCCTGGACGTCTTTGGGGCATCCGTCCATAACGGAAACCTTTACCCGCGCGGGTGTGGACTTCATCAGCATTGACCTCGAGCACAGCACGATAAGTTTGGAAGAAGCCCAAGGCATTATGGCCACCTCTCAAGCCGCTCAGATTCCCTGCCTTCCCCGTATTTCCTCGCATAACGCGGAGCAAATCAAACGATTGTTGGATTCAGGCGCCGATGGACTCATTGTTCCGATGGTCAACTCGAAAGAAGAGGCGCTGAAAATCATCGAATGGTCAAAATATCCACCGCTGGGGAAACGAAGCTTCGGTGTGGGGCGCGCGCAAGGATATGGGCACGATTTTGATTCCTACACAAAAACCTGGAATGAGCGTTCGGTTCTCATTGTTCAAATTGAATCCGTTCAAGGGGTGGAAGCGGTGGAATCGATTTTGGCTTTGGAAGAAATTGATGGCGTGATGGCCGGACCCTATGATTTGTCGGGATCTCTTGGAATTCCAGGTCAGCTTTTTCATCCGGAAGTGGTGGCAGCCTGCGATCGTGTGGCCAAAGCCTGCGCCAAATACGGAAAAGCCTGTGGAACCCAAATTGTTGATCCCAATGAAAAGAATGTTCAAGAAGCCCTCAAGGCCGGTCAAACATTTGTCGTTTTATCGTCTGACGTTTTCTTGCTTTGGAAGTGGGGAGAGCGTATGCAGGGCCTGATTGGTTCTGTTAAGAAAGTTAAAGTGTGAATGACATATAGTATGACCTCGTTGATTCATGTTTTTTCGCGAAGAGAACCTCCGACAACCGTCATCCCGGCCCATTTTCGTAGGCGAAGCGATTCCGGACAAATGGATAAGCCGGGATCCATCCGTTCCCGCGAAAGGTGTGACGGCCTCTCCTCCTCCTCTGGAAAAGCTGGATCCCGGCTTATGCATTCTTTATCATTCTCCTCTTTTAAAAGATGGGCCGGGATGACGGCTTTGGGTGGTGGTACTTTTGACTGGGTCGCGGCAGCGCTATGACTGATATCTTTTCTGACCCCCATTTAAAAATGATTATTTTTGATTTTGATGGCACTTTGGTTGATTCAAATCCCATCAAGTTAAAGGCGTTTGATGTTTGCTTTTCGGAATACCTCTCTGATTATCCTGAGATCTTGACCTATTGTCATTCCCATCATCACACGCCTCGGTGGACAAAGTTTCGATATGTCTATGAGCAGATTTTGAAAAAACCCTACACCCCCGAAATTGAGCGGAGCTTGCACCAAAGATATGCGGCCGCCACCACCCAAGCGATCATTGCAGCTCCGGAAATTCCGGGAGCGCTTGAATTCGTGCGCTCCCAACAACATCTTGAAACCGCGCTCCTCTCCAGCACTCCCCAGGAGGTATTGCTGGAAATCCTTGAGGCGCGTGGATGGCGGGCTTATTTTCGGCATATTCAAGGCGCTCCGATACAAAAATCAGAATGGATCAAAAACATCTTGAAACAAAAAAACTTTAAATCAGAAGAAGTGGTTTTTTTGGGGGACACCACGGAAGATTTTGAATCGGCCAAAACGGCGGGATGTCCTTTTGTTGGTGTGGCCAACCCCGCTCTTGAACATCAAGGAATCCCTTATATGAAAAACTTCGCCGAAGCGAGGATGGCGGCATGACCCAGTCTTTGGAAGCTACGCGCGTCACAAAATCAATTGACGAACGGTTCAACCTCAAAGGCAAGGTGGGCGTGGTCATTGGGGGCGCGGGATATTTGTGTTCGGAGCTCGCGAAGGCCATGATGGAATCCGGTATGGAATTGGCTGTTGTGGATATACGCCCCAGTTCACTGGATAAAACAAAATATCCGCTCACGGATTTTGTCTGTGATGTAACCAAAAGAACCGAATTGGAAATCGTGCATGAAAAAATCATAAAAAAATACGGTCGCGTGGACGCGCTTTTAAATGGAGCCGGTGTAAACGCGCCGACCCCATTTCTAGAGATCACAGAAGAAGAAATTCACCGGATTTTTGATAGTCATGTGACCGCCACTATTCTCGCTTGCCAAATTTTTGGCCGATCGATGCTTGAAAGAAAACAAGGGAGCATTGTGAATTTTGCGTCGGCTTCCTCAGGTCCGCCTTTGTCAAAGGCCTTCGTCTATTCGGTGGCAAAAGCGGGGGTGGCTAATATCACCCAAAACTTGGCGCGCGAGTGGGCGCTTTCAAACGTTCGCGTGAATGCTTTAAGACCTGGTTTTTTCCCCACAGAGTGGAGCATGAAAAATTTTATTGATCCCTCACGACAAGAGAAAATTTTGGGACACACCCCGATGGGGCGATATGGAAAACCGGAAGAATTGGCCGGCGCGGTGCTTTGGCTGCTGTCTGACGCGGCCAGTTTTGTGACCGGTTCCATTGTGGCGGTGGACGGCGGTTTTACCGCCATGACGATTTAGAATGAAAAACCGGTTGGTGGCGATCGTGACAGGAGGAAACCGCGGCATTGGGCTGGCCATTGCGCGGCTTCTGAAAAAGCGTGGGGCGCAGGTGGAGATTTTTTCTCGGTCTCACGAAGGGGACGTCCGAGATCGTCGAAGTCTGTTGTCCTTCGCGAAAAATATAAAAATGAAACATGGTCGGTTGGACCTATTCGTTAATTGCGCGGGGGTATCAAAATGGAAACCGCTTGAGGATATTGACGATAATTTCATGTCTGAGCTGTATGAGACCAATGTGTTGGGGACACTCTGGGGATCTCAGGCGGCGGCTTTGTTTTTGAACAAAGGCGGGGCTATTGTGAACGTCTCAAGTTTGGCTGGCAAACGCGGGAGCGCCAACAACAGCGCCTATTGCGCCTCCAAATTTGCGGTGAATGGAATCACGCAATCACTGGCCAAAGAGCTGGGCCCCAAAGGAATTCGCGTCAACGCCGTTTGTCCCGTTTATGTCACCACGGAAACTATTTTAAATTCATTGCAAGATCCGGCCGCTCCTCCCCGCGGGCAATCGGTTAAAACGTATTTGAAAGATTTCGCCAAAACACAGACAGCCTTGGGTCGGTTGCCAACAGCGGAGGAAGTGGCTGAAGCGGTTTATTTCCTGGGCACATCTGCTTCTTCTGCGATTACGGGCCAATGTGTCAATGTTGATTGTGGGACGCTTCCTCAATGAATGTGAAAGTGGCCGCCATTATCCCCGCGCGCATGGCCTCGAGCCGATTTCCAGGGAAACCCCTGTTACCTTTTCAAGGTCTTCCCATGGTGGAACATGTGAGGCGGCGGGTCCTTTTATCAGGTGTTTTTTCAGATGTTGTGGTGGCGGCCTGTGACCAGGAAATCAAGCGAGCGATTGAAAGCTATGGAGGCCGCGTGATGATGACTTCGCCCGATCATCCCGGAGCGACAGATCGTGTTTGCGAAGCGGCCCGCCAGCTCGACGCCACCCATGTGGTCAATGTCCAAGGCGATGAAATTTTGATTTTACCTGAGGATCTCAAAAAGATGGTGGACGCCATCCATGAAAACCCCGCGGGACCGGCGTGGAACGCGGTGGCTCCTATCGCCGAGGCCTCTGAACTCGATGACCGAGCGGTCGTTAAATGCGTGGTGACTCAAACCAATCGGGTGATGTTTTGTTCTCGCATTTTTTCTCATCTGAAATCCGAAAATGTGCGAATCATTTTGGGTCTCTTGGGATATGAAAAAAAATTTCTGTTGTCCTATGGAAAATTGAGTCGCACTCCGCTTGAAATTCAAGAGTCCATTGATCAGAATCGGATTCTTGAACATAACATCCCGTTGCAAGGAGTGGAATTTTTGAAAGGATATCCGGGAATCAATGAGCCGCGCGAGGTGGCGATGGTAGAAAAATATATGCAAGAAGACCCTCGGCAAATTGCCGTTCTTGAGAAAATTCTTATGACAGGAGTTTTCTAGGATGAATGTCGTCTTCCCGGCCCTTTTTCAGAAACGAAGTGATTCCGTGCAAATGGATAAGCCGGGATCCAGGTTTTCTTCATGGGGAAAACCTGGGCCCCGGCCAAAGAATTGCCGGGGCGACGGCGTCTTGTGCAATCCCTTTGGGCACGATTCAACTGGATTATTAGGGGCACCCTTCTTCTCTGGAAAGGATGGATCCCGGCTTATTCTGTTCTCCGCGATTGCCACACTTAACATAGGGGCCGGGATGACGGTTTTTACTCATGTTTTTCCGAGTTTCATGAGAGATTCGGCATGAAGAAACCGGTTGTATATGTGGCTTTGCAGCAATTTTGTGAGACCACGCAGGCTCCAATTGCGGTCATGGAAAAAGCGGGTCTTGAAGTCAGACTGAATACGTTGGGGCGTCGGGTCAAACAAGAGGAAATGGCTGAGTTAATGAAAGACGCGCAAGCGGTATTGGCTGGTGTGGAACCGTATGATGAGGCTCTTTTTTCTCAACTTCCCATGTTGAAATGTATCAGCCGTTGTGGAATTGGAACCGATGCGATAGACATGTCGGCCGCCAAAACGCGGGGAATCCAGGTGTTCATTACCATTGATGAAGTGGTTCAGCCTGTGGCTGAGATGACTGTGGCCATGATGTTGTCTTTGGCTAGAAATCTTCCTCTTCATTTGGCGGACGCCAGAGCGGGACTTTGGAAAAAACATACAGGAGTTCTGTTGTCGGAATGGACGGTGGGATTGGTTGGGTTTGGCCGGATCGCTCGCGCGGTAGCGCGGTGTTTGGAACCGTTTCAAGCCCATCTGGTTGTGTCCGATCCATTTTTAAAACCATCCGATGTGCCACCCTCTATTAAACTTGTGAATTTTTCTGAATTACTCGCGATGTCAGACGTGGTGTCCTTGCATGCCACGCGGAGTATGCAGGAAGGATATCTGATGGGAGAAAAAGAAATTGCACAGATGAAGCCAACCGCGTTTCTGATCAACACCTCCCGTGGGTATATGGTGCATGAGGGAGCTCTCCACAAGGCGTTATCGGCCCGGAAAATTGCCGGGGCGGCGCTCGACGTGTATGAAACGGAACCCTATTCAGGCCCACTCGCCTCACTCCCCAATGTGATTTGTACGCCCCATGTGGCGACCTTAACCACGGCTTCCCGGGCGGCCATGGAACTTCGCGCTGCTCAAAACATCGCCACCTTTTTCCAATCGAAAGAATTGATTGGAGGGCGCCATGGTTGAGAGACAAGTTATGGGTTTGAGTTTATACCGACGGAGGAATGATGGCCTTTGCTGACTTGGGCCGAATTCCTGTGGTCATTTTGTGTGGGGGACAAGGGTCCCGAATGCGCGAAGATGGAGAGCCTCGCCCAAAACCAATGGTAGAGGTGGGAGGGAAACCCATTTTGTGGCACATCATGAAAATTTATGCGTCCCACGGATTTAGGCGGTTTGTGTTGCCCTTGGGATACCGGGGAGATTTAATTAAAAAATATTTCTCAAAAGACCGGCATACTCCTTGGGAAATTTCTTTCGTTGAAACAGGCCTTCACACCTTAAAAGGAGCCCGTGTGAAACGGGTGGAGGCCTATCTTCAGGCGGACCATTTTCATTTGACTTATGGAGACGGAGTGATCAATTCCAATTTGTCCAAACTGCACAATGCGCATATTCGGCACGGGAAACTTGGGACTGTTACGGTGGTTCACCCGCCCTCTCGTTTTGGCGAGATGGCCCTCAAGCGCAATCGGGTGGTTCGCTTTGAAGAGAAACCCCAGCTGAGTACCGGGCACATCAACGGCGGTTTTTTTGTTTTCAAAAAAAAATTCCTTCAATTTTTAAGCACAAAAGCCGATTGCGATTTGGAATTTGGCGCTTTACAGCGAATTGCGGCCCAAGACCAATTGCGCGCCTATCGGCACGATGGTTTTTGGCAATGCATGGATACACCCCGTGAGCGGGACCACTTGAATAAACTTTGGAAAAAAGGAGCGCCGTGGAAATCATGGTGAAAACACACTGGAAAAATCGAAATGTTTTCGTGACAGGGGCCACGGGACTCTTGGGATCTTGGTTGACCCGTCGACTCAAGGATGATGGGGCCAATATCGTGGCGCTTGTAAGAGATTGGACTCCCAAGTCCAATTTGGTTTTGGATGAAACGATTCAGCAAGTCACGGTGGTTCGTGGCGAGGTGGAAGACCGGGCTCTCCTAGAACGAGCGTTGAATGAATATGAGATTGAAGTTGTCTTTCATCTGGCGGCTCAGACCATTGTGGGAGCGGCCAACCGGAGTCCGATCGGGACTTTCGAGACCAATATCAAGGGCACTTGGAATATTCTGGAAGCCTGCCGTCAAACGCGTTCCGTCAAAAGAATTGTAGTGGCGTCCAGCGATAAGGCCTATGGGGATCAGAAAAAATTACCTTACACCGAAGAGACTGCCTTAAATGGAAAACACCCCTACGATGTGTCCAAGTCATGCGCGGATCTGCTTTGTCATGCCTATTACAAATCGTACGGGCTTCCAGTCGCGATCACGCGGTGTGGAAATTTCTTTGGCGGCGGTGACCTCAATTTAAATCGAGTGGTTCCAGGAACGATCGTATCCCTCTTAAGAGGCGAACGGCCCGTGATTCGCAGCAATGGAAAATTCATTCGTGATTACATCTATGTGGAAGATGGCGTGGACGCCTATCTCCATTTGGCTGAAGCCCTGGCCGATCGGAAATATCATGGGGAGGCGTTTAATTTCAGCTATGAAAAACCTCTCACGGTTCTTCAGATTGTGGGGCTGGTTTCTCGGCTCATGGAGTCCCCGTTAAAACCCAGGATTCTCAACCAGGCCACCAATGAAATTATTGATCAACATCTCTCCTCTCGAAAGGCCAAGGCAGTGCTTGGATGGAAACCACTGTTTAATTTGGAAAAAGGTCTTTTGAACACAATTGAGTGGTACCGAACTCACTTTTCAAATTAAAAGGATATTTATGAAATGGAATCGTAGGATCTTGTTTTTATATGAAGAAATGTTTGAAGGTCGCCGTCGCCCCGGCCTAGTTTTTAAGAGGAGTGATGGTTGGCAAGTGTATAAGCCGGGGCCCAGTCGTTCCGGCAGAAGGTGTGATGAACTCACCTCCTCCTCGGGAGAGGCTGGGTCCCGGCTTATGCTCTTCTCGCGGCACACATCCTTTAAAAAATGGGCCGGGACGACGGCCATACTTGATCCCTTGTTGGGTTGCGGCGGAGCGGCGCTATGAATGCAAAGCAAAAGAAGCTGTCAGCTGAACCAAAACGAGGAGCCATTGAGGGGGTGGTCATCACGCCGCTGAAGCAAATTGTCGATGAACGGGGAAAAATCATGCATATGTTGAGAAATGATTCGCCTGTTTTTAAGGAGTTTGGAGAAATTTATTTTTCTGTTGTCCATCCTGGTGTGGTGAAAGCGTGGCATATCCATTCCAAGATGACATTGAACTATGCGGTCCTCTCAGGGCAAATCAAATTGGTTCTATTCGACGACCGTGAGAAATCGTCGAGTCGCGGATCGCTCATGGAAATTTTCCTGGGTGTTGATAATTACCTGTTGGTAACCATTCCGCCCAAAGTATGGAACGGATTTAAAGGGGTGGGAACATCCTCCGCCCTTGTTGCCAATTGTTCCACGATTCCTCATGACCCAACTGAAATCAATCGCATGGACCCCTTCAAAAATAGCATTCCCTATGATTGGAATTTAAAGCATGGCTAATATCCTCATCGCTGGAGGGGATGGATTTATCGGATCACATCTGACTCGGCGATTGATGGATCAAGGGAATCAGGTCACCGTTCTTTCGTTGGGTAGACATGGCGAACGCAGTCATCCCGGCATGTCGTTTGGCTGGCCCGCCTGCCGGACGGGCGAGGATCCAGGTTCTAAGCCCAGGATGAGTCCGTTACAGGCCGGATCCGCTGAGGCGAACTTGGGCCCCGGCCAGAAGATCGCCGGGGCGACGGGTCACGGAGGATTCGTAGAAGGTTCTTTGGAAAAGATAATTTTAGATATGCGCGACAAGGCGGCCGTGGCTTCCGCGCTCGCCGGAAGAAAATTTCATAAAGTTTTTAACTTGGCGGGTTATATCGAGCACACTCCCTTTTTCTCAAATGGAAGATCTGTCCTTGATCAACATTTTGAAGCCTTGTTAAACCTTTTGGAGGCCCTGAACCGCGAATCATTGGAATCTTTTGTTCAAGTGGGGAGCAGCGATGAATATGGAAACGCCCCTTCGCCCCAACATGAAAACCTTCGGGAAGACCCGATTGCCCCTTATTCCTTGGGAAAAGTGGCGGCCACACATTTAATTCAGATGCTCTCAAAAACAGAGGGTTTTCCTGGTGTGGTGGTCCGTTTCTTTTTGGTGTACGGTCCTGGTCAAGATGAACGACGCTTTCTTCCTCAAATTATCAAGGGATGCCACCAAAAGAAAAAATTTAATACGTCGGAAGGTCGTCAATTACGAGATTTTTGTTTCATTGACGATGTGGTGGAGGGGCTCATTGCCGCCTCAAATGAAAAAAAAGCATTGGGACATGTCATTAACTTGGCTTCTGGAATTCCGGTGGCAGTACGAGATGTGGTGGCCAAAGTTGTCGAACTTTGCGGAGGTGGAGAGCCAATCTATGGCGCGGTCCCTTACCGAAAAGGGGAGAACATGTCTCTTTACGCGGATGTGTCCAAAGCGTCAAATCTTTTGAATTGGCAACCCACTACCAATTTGTCTGCTGGTCTTCAAAAAACCGTGGACGCCGTGCTTGCCCGTGGTTGAAATTTCGGTTCTGATGAGTGTTCGCAATGGCGAACGGTTCCTTGAAGAAGCGATGAAAAGCATTCTCAATCAATCGTTTGGCGATTTTGAATTTATCGTAATGGATAATGCGAGCACGGACCACACGGTCGATATCATTTCTTCCTTTAATGATTCTCGGGTTCGACTTGTTCGCAATGAAAAAGACTTGGGACAAACGCGCGCGCTGAATGTGGGTTTGGGGTTGGCCAAGGGTCCATTTTTGGCCCGGATGGATGCCGATGATGTTTCTTTGCCTCATCGGTTTGAACGTCAACGGGACAGTTTGAGGACCTATCCTGAAACGGCGGTGGTGGGCAGTTGGCATCAAGAGATTGATGAAAAAGGACATTACTTGAAAACGATGCGGTATCCGGCGGATCCCTTGGACATAAAATGTCATTTGCTTTCAGATGGGGACTTGACACGTCGGTGCCTGGCTCATCCAACGGTGATG
Source organism: Elusimicrobiota bacterium (assembly GCA_022072025.1). Classification (NCBI taxonomy): domain Bacteria; kingdom Pseudomonadati; phylum Elusimicrobiota; species Elusimicrobiota bacterium. Next base: position 48,828 of record JAJVIP010000007.1, on the reverse strand, counting down.
ATGAGAACTGAAGTTCTGAAAAAAGTGGGTGGTTATAGCGAGTCGGTGCGATTTGCTCAAGACTACGAACTTTGGACCCGGCTCATGGAGGATTATGACCTTCGCAATGTGCCTGAAGTCCTTTTTCAATATAGGGCCAGTAAAAAATCGACTTCGAATACCAATCGGGCTGACATGGAGCGAGAGTTGGATGGCATCGTGGATAGGCTCATTCGAAGGCTTTGGCCAGATGTGGATTCGGTCACATGCCAACGGCTTACCGCTATGCTGCGTAATAAGCCATTGTTGTTTGGAACTGAGGGAAGAGAACTTCACGATGCTTTTGATGAGTTGTTTTCTCGTCTGTTCAAAAGAGAAAAGTTGTCGAATCAACAACTGGCATTGCGGGAGAGAATCAAAATGTATTACTGGCCTCGGTTGGCTTCCCATGATTTTTCTTCCGCGATGAGCGCTTTGCGTTTGGGCGTGGGGCGTGATCCTTTTGTCTTTGCCGATATGAAATTTCACAAAAATATAGGGAAAACTTTTTTTCGAAAATGATTCCTTTGATCCTGACTGATCTTTTGGGCCTTTATTTGGCTCTCCTCTTTGGATTTAACAAGGGATTTGCCTACACTTTTATTTGGGTGGGGCCCCTTCCATTGTTTATTTCTGAACTGGTACTGGGGGGTCTTTTGGTTGCCTTTATTCGAATGGTTGTTCGTGGGAAATGGCACTATGAGAAAAAGGATTTGTGGATTTATATCCCCCTCCTTATTTTCTGGACAGCTGGTCTTGTGGCGATCTGGCCTGTGCTTCAACAAAGCGGGGGTGAGATGATTGACACGCTGAAACGTTCGGCTTTGTGTTACTACTCTTTGTTTACTTTTCTCGTTTACAATTTGTTTCGTGACACTCTCTTAATTCGACGGCTGCTCTTCTGGATGTTTTTGGGGGGGCTTGTCTGCACGATGGCCAATTTTTTGGTGGGTTTCTCTTGGTGGCCGCATTACGCGCAGGCGGGAATCGCGGCCATATCGGCCTCTATGTTTTCAGCGCTTTATTCATTTTTTCGTTTTGATCAGGGGTGGCGTTCTAAGGCGTTTTGTGTCTTGGGGACCTTAACTTCTTTGACTGTTTTTTTTACCACCATCCGTTCGGGTTTTTTGGTTTTTCTCGTAACAGTCTGTGTGGTATTTTTTCTCTTTCTATCCTGTGGGGTTCCAAGGATTTTTATAAGACATGGAGCCACCTTCCTGGCTTTCTTTTTCATTAGCGCTGCTATTTCCATTGGCATTTGGGGTGCGCCGCCTGGACTTGGTCGATACCAGCGACTTTTTCATCAAATGAGTGAGAAAAAAAGTCCGGAACAATCCAGGGTTAAATTAAACCTCAAAAATGAACCTGTCGTACCCACTCAACCTTCTCGATCTCTTCATGCCGGAATAATCCGAGGCGGAATCACTTTCCTGGTCATCGCTCTTATCTTGTTCTTGTTTGTGAAATTTGGTGCACGAAACCCATTGTTTAAAACAGGATATTTAATGGTTCCCTTGGCGGCGTTTATATTTTTACTCCTGTTTTTCACATATAAGAAATCTGATTTTTCGGGAAAATCATCAGCACATGAGATTGGTCAAGTTTCGGTTCTAGACAAAATCCAATTAAAAATTCACACATTTTTCGTTGCCAACAGTGAGGCTGGCAATGTTTCTTGGAGATTGAATGTTTGGTTGGACGGCATAAAACAAGTTGCTGAAAAGAGCCCATTATTCGGTATGGGTTTTTCAGAACCTTTTATTGTCCAAAGTATGAATCCATTCACCGATCCAGAGAGATACAGATTGGCTCTTTTAGAAATGAAGAAGACATATGATTTCCGAGATCGAATAAGCGATCCCGGACGTATTCCCTCAGCAGATGTGGTTCCTCGCCCTCCTTTTAAATTAACCCCTGAGGAACAGGCACGTTTGGTCTCGCATCATTGGTATGGGATCGACTTTCATAACTCCATAGTGGCCATTTTTTACCGTATAGGATTGATCGGTTTGGGCGGATTTATTGCAATCAATTTGTTTTTTTTATTCGGAGCTTGGTCTCTCTGTCAACAGCGGGACCTCTTGGCCTATTTTTCAGTCTGTTTCTGGGTTTGGTATATAGGGGCCGCATCTTTTAATGTTGTGCTCGAAGGGCCTTTTATGGCGGTTCCATTTTGGGTTTTCATCGGGCTCATGATGAGATATAGCAGAGAGCGACAAATAACTTCTAAATGAGGATAAGAAATGCCCATCACCGCCGACATGACAATTCCTGAAAAACGCGTTGCCATTGATTCACTGATACTAGAAAGATGGGCCTGCCCACGATGTAAAACGTCTCACTTACAAGAAAGAGATCGCCGTGTGATTTGCGAAAGCTGTGAAGCCTCCTTTGCCACTTATCGGGGTATTCCTCTGTTTCTTGAGCCCAACTCCGTCTCAAATGCAACCGATTATGTTCATGAAGTTTCTGTCATCGTTTTGACCTTAAATGAAGAAAAAAACATTTCAGTTTTGTTGCAAGATTTGAAACAAACTCTGCAAAAAATGAATGTTTCGCATGAAATTATTGTTGTGGATGGGGGCTCCAAAGACAAAACAGCGGAAGTGGCTCGATCTTGCGGAGCTCAAGTAATTCATCAAAAGGAACAGGGGTATGGGCAGGCCTTGAATGAGGGATTCTCCGTTAGTCGTGGGCGTTATGTGTTGACCATGGACGCTGATTTGTCTCACCCTGCTGGTTTCGTGGAACATCTTTGGCAAGCGCGGTCCAAAGGCGAGGTTATTATCGCCTCCCGTTATGTTCCCGGCGCAAAGTTTCAAGCCCCCGCTTTTAGAAAGATTTTAAGTCGAGTATTAAACGTGGTATTTGCGCGAGTTCTCTCCATCCCAGTCAAGGATATGTCGAGTGGCTTTCGACTTTACCGAAAAGAAGTTCTTCAAGGCGTTAAAATTCAAGGGAAAAATTTTGAGGCGCTCGAAGAAATTCTCATTAAGGTTCATACGAACGGTTGGAGAATTGGGGAGGTTCCCTTCCACTACGCTCCCCGTGTTGATGGCAAGTCAAAAGCTCGATTAATTGAGTTCGGCATTTGTTTACTTAAAACGCTCAAATCCATGTGGGCCCTTCGCTCCTCCATCGCGTCGGCTGATTATGATGAACGTGCTTTTAACAGCATTATTCCTCTCCAACGGTATTGGCAACGGTCTCGGCATAAAGCCATATTGGGTTGGGCCAAACATTGGAAAGGAATTATTTTGGATGTGGGATGCGGATCGAGCCGAATTATTCAAGATCTACCCAATATGGTGGGATTGGATGTCGCGCTCTACAAACTTCGTTATACACGGCAGAAATGCTCAGCCCTTGTTCAAGCGAGTATCTTTGACCTTCCTTTTGCGGACAAATCTTTTGAAGGAATCATTTGCTCCCAAGTCATAGAGCATATTCCTGGTGGAGATCGCCCTTTTCAGGAATTGGCGCGTGTGATTAAACCCGGAGGAATGATGGTGATTGGGACACCAGACTATGGACGTCCCTACTGGCCTTTTATTGAGGGGGTTTATAAACGGGTCCATCCCAACGGTTATGCGGATGAACATATCACTCATTACAGTCTTCCCTCCTTAACCGAAACCTTGAAGCGGGCTGGGTTCGAAGTATTGGATCACCATTATATTTTGGGAGCTGAGCTCAATGTTCTTGCTCGGCGAGTTCCTTAACCTCAATTGGTAAGCAAAAACGTTCCGTTGCTGATAAAGAAATATGGTCTTGACTCCCTGATTCTTGGGATTGGACTGCTGTTGGTGGTGTTTCTTCAATTGTACCGAGCGCCGGGTGTTTATTATCCATTGTGGAGCGATGAAGTTTGTAACAACCACACCTATCTATCTTCTCCCTCGTCACTTAGAGAACTCTGTAGGACCGTATGTTATTTTTATAAGCCCGTCATTGATTTCGCGATGAAGAAATGGATCTGGTTCCAGATCTTTGTCCCCACTGAAGCGGGTTTTGCGCTTGTGCCTTGGTTTTATGCGGGACTTACGCTGTTGTTTGTATTGCTGTTTCCTTGGTCCCGATTTGCAGAGGTTAGACTTTTAGGAACCATGCTTGTCGGCTTATGTCAGCTCGAATACCGTTTCAGTTATGAAGCCCAGTGTTATTCGTTTTCGAGTCTTTTGTCATGGCTCACACTTTTAATTTTCGGAAGTGCTTTCTGGAAATTGGAGAAAGGCAATATTCGCGCTTCATTTTGGCTGGCTTTGTCCGCCTTTGGCTTGGGATTGAACTCCCATTTCTTTGCTTGGCCTTATGTGGGGTTGGCGGCAGTTGTGTTTATGTTTGTATTTGTGCGATTTGTCAAAAAAAACGCGCCACACACAGTTTGGCCATTGATGTTGTTTTTGGGGATGGGAATGGTCGTTGTTGTAACCGTTATCCTCAACATTTATCCGATCATCAGTATGTTGTTTTATCCTCCTGAGTCCAACGAAGTATTTAGATTGAAGTGGAAAATGGCTTGGGAGAGCCACCTCCTCCATTGGGCCTGGGCGACGATTCCTCTCTCTTTTTATTCAGTCCTTTCCTTGATGGGTTTGTGTCATCCTGAACGTCCCAAGCGTCTTCTGGCATGGGTTGCTGGATTGGCAACCGGTCCCGCTCTCTATTTTGTGTATATGGTTTTTACAGCGCGATCTTCTTTCCCCATGCAAGAACGATATTTGATCGCCTATGTCGCCCCCACGCTTTTTCTGGCATTTTTGGGAGTAGATGCGATGGGAGTTTGGCTTTATCGTTGGAATGCCCGATGGGGCAGAATCGCGTTCATCGCTTTTGTTGGGGGAGTCTTCTTATATTTATGGAAATCTTCAATTTCCAAAGATTTCAAAAAATACAGAAATGAAATTGGGACAGGGTGGACCGCGCTCCGTACTCGTCCGATGAATTTTTCTCCTCAATACGATTTTTTTGAGCGGGCGAAGGCCCACCGTCGCCCCGTGCTGGTGTTATCCAATCAATGTTGGCTCTTGCCCATTCCGGATTTATACATGCGCTATTTGGGGAGCCAATTGCCACCTGAAACTGTTTCAATACTGAATGTGGCCGGGTGTGAGACATCAGAAAGAGATTTAAAAGACGGGCTGCGTTCATTCTTCGAAAAATACAATGATAAGGGGCTTGTTCTGATCCTGTTTGAAGAGAAGGGCCAGATCCCTTGTCGAGAACCTATTCCTGTTGTAGATCAAAACACCTTTCTGGATGAGGGTTGTCACGCTCTTTACGAATCCAAAGATATCCGTCCTTGGATTGATCGCAACTTCAACCCAACACTTCTATCTTCGGCTGAATCATCCTCGCCCCCCCTTAAACCGCAGAGATTTTTACGTAAAGTGTTGGCTCCTGTTGTTTATTACCTTGTCCCTCTTATGTGCATTGGGAGCTTTATTTTTGTCTTCTATTTCTTTAGGCTTCGGTTATGATACCCCTCACGGCCCCTTCCACGTCTAGTTCCGCTCCCTATTTGTTTGAAAAAAACGTTTATTTGTTGGGGTGCCCTACGGCCTGTCTCAATTTGGAAGAGACGGTCGAGGAAGTGAACAAGATGATTCTCGATCGTCGTCCTCATCAACATTGTGTTATCAATGCGGGGAAAATGGTTCTCATGCATCGGGATCCCGTTCTAAAAAACATTGTGCATTCATGTTCTTTAATTAACGCAGATGGCCAGTCGGTGGTCTGGGCCCTTAAATTGCTCGGCAGACCCATTCCCGAGCGTGTCACCGGTATTGATCTCATGGAACGGCTTTTTGTCGAAGCGGACAAAAAGAAATATCGAGTTTTTTTCTTGGGAGCGGTTCAATGGGTGTTGGACACGGTTTTGGAACATGTGAAAAATAAATATCCGGGTGTTCATATTGCGGGAGCCCATAATGGATATTTCCTCGAACATGACAATGCCCGTATTGTCTCGGAAATTGCCAGGTCTAACGCGGATATTTTGTTTGTTGCCATGGGTTCCCCCAAAAAAGAATATTGGCTCAATCAAAATTTGAGTCAATTGGGTGTTCCTTTTTGTATGGGGGTGGGGGGAAGTTTTGATGTGATTGCGGGTCGAGCCAAGCGGGCCCCACGTTGGATTCAAAATATTGGAATGGAATGGTTTTATCGTTACATTCAAGAACCCATTCGTCTTTGGCGACGGTATTGGGTGGACAATTTTATTTTTGTGTATTTGGTTTTATCGGATTTCTTCAAAATCCGAATTCGGTTGAAACATCAATCATCCACGGAACTGGCCCAAAAAGAAATCACTTGAGGATTGACCCTTGATGAACCGAAGTATTCATTTGGTCCTTCCTGTTCACTGGGTAACAATATTCCTTTCGGTATCTATTCTGCTCTGTATCATGATTGTCGCTCATTCCACCCCCTGGGGAGCCTTGATTCTTTTTGCGCTCATGTTGTTGGCGTTTATGGGGAGTTTTTATTTTCCAAATGAAGCAATGCTCGGGTTCTTTTTTTTCCTCCCACTCATGGGTCTTTTGGGACATATTTTTTCCATTCGAGGTATTCCTGCCAGTTTGCCTGTTTTATATGGGGTGGCTTCCGGGGTGTGGTGGCGTTCGTTTCGGAAACAGCAAATGTTTGAATTAAGAATGGCCCAGCCCGTTTTTATTTTCTCCCTAAATATCCTTATGTCAGTGGGGGTCGCTTTGATGGGATTTTATCCCTGGTGGCCTTTGGGAAAAACAGTGCTGGAGGCGTCTTGGGGTTCGATTACGTTGGTTCATGCTCTGGGTTGGAGCATATTGTCTTTTTTGACCGCAGTTTCCGGTCTGATTGTTTTTTGTTGGTGGAGAAAATTTCCCATGAGAAAGGAAAAGATCAATTGGCTTTTTTATGGATTTATATTGGCGGGCCTCTTGGGTGCGTTGCAATATTTTGGCGTCACATCATTGGGCCTTTTGGTGGAGTTTTTAAGAGGCGGGAAACCGCAATACAATGCCTCCTTTTCTGACCCGAATGCCTTGGGCCTCTCTTGTGCGTTGATGTTGCCCCTTTTGTTGGGCACTATGTTTGAAAAGTCCTTTACGAAAATTTCCTTGTTTGTTGCACTCTCGATGTTTTTCCTTTTGCTTGTTTCCGCTTCGAGGTCCGCCTATCTAACTTTTTTTATCGCCCTTTTGTTTTTGTTCCCATTTTTGTTGTTCAAAAAACCAAAACTCACATTGGGATTGTTTGTTCTTGTTGGATTGCTGGGATTTTCATTTGTCATAGATCAGCGACTTCGCGTGGGAGAAAGCTCCAGATTTAATGCTGTTGCCATGCGGGTGAAAGGGTTGATGTCGGGGGACTTGCCTCTCTCCTCCATAATTAAGGAGCGAGAGGTGATGTGGAAATCAGGATGGGTGACTTTTCAGCATCATCCTGTTCTGGGCGTAGGGCTGGGAACCTATTTGGTTCGTTTTCCCGTTTATAAAGATGAAATCGGCAATATTGTAAACGATAATGCAGGAAATCAATATTTACAAATAGCGGCAGAACAAGGGTTGGTAGGGCTGAGTATTTTTCTCTTTTTTATCGTGGCGGCCCTTGGAAGTTTTTTCAGTTCACCCTGTAAATCGTTTTCTCAATGGGGGGCCTTGTCATCTCTCATGGGCCTTTTGGCCGGTTTTTTCTTTGGTTCACATTTGATTAATTTTGAGGTGGCCATGTTTTTTTGGTTGATTATGGCGGAATTATCCTTTCCATCTGTGGACCCACTGTTTATGTCAGATCTCTCACCTGATAAAAAGCTTGAGTTCAGTTGAGTCTTTTTCAATCATTGACCCGATGAACCACAGACCAAATCCAACAAGTTCACAGCAAGGATTGAGACTTTTATCGGTTGTCGTTCCTGTTTACAATGAGGTGGCGACCTTCCGACAAATTCTCAAACGCATCGCTGATGTTCCTTTGGCCAAAGAGATCATTCTTGTAGATGATGGGTCGACCGATGGAACCCGCGACTTGTTGCGACAAATTGAATCTGAAGCTGTTCTCTATCCCAACTCCATAATCAAAGTGATCTTTCACGAAAAAAATCAGGGGAAGGGGGCCGCCTTAAGAACAGGTATCCAACAAGCCACTGGAGACCTACTGATAGTTCAAGATGCCGATTTGGAATACAGTCCCGAAGAATATCCTCGCCTTATTGAACCTATTCTTTCTGGGGACGCCGATGTGGTTTTCGGTTCACGATTCCGAGGAGACCGCGTCCGCGTTTTGTTCTTCTGGCATATGTTGGGAAACCGTTTGCTGACCTTTCTTTCCAATATGTGCACCAATTTAAATCTCACCGACATGGAAACCTGTTACAAGGTTTTCAAAACAGAAATCATTAAAAATATCCCTCTCCGGTCCGATCGGTTCGGCTTTGAGCCAGAAATTACAGCCAAGATGTCCAAATTGGGGTTGAGCATCTATGAAGTTCCGATTTCTTATCGCGGCAGAACCTATGCGGAGGGGAAAAAAATAAATTGGAAAGATGGGATATCCGCAATTTTCACAATTTTGAAGTTTTGGCTCCTGGATGACCTTTATAACGAAACTTCAGGCCTCAATACGGTTTGGATAATGCAAGGGGCCGGACAATACAATCGATGGCTTTTTTTGCAGTGCGAGCCAAGTCTCGGGAAAAGAATATTGGAGGTGGGGGCTGGAGCCGGCAATTTCACGAAATACCTGACGTCGCGTGACCGGGTTGTGGCCACCGATATAAATGATTTTTTTATCACCTCTCTACGCCGGCGTTATCAATATCACGATAATGTGGCAGTCGAAAAATTGGATCTCTCCGATAGGAATAACGCATCAAACTTGACAAAAGCCCATCGACCGGACTCCGTTCTGGCCGTCAATGTGCTTGCCTACATTGAGAACCAGGAATTGGCTTTAAAAAATATCAATACCCTCCTGCCTATTGGGGGGAATTTGACGGTTGTGGTGCCCGCACATCCTGCTCTTTTTTCATCGTTGGATGTTCACCTGGGGCATAAGCGTCGATATGGGAAGAATGAATTGAAAGATCTTTTGATCAACGCAGGATTTGAGATTCAAAGCATGCGTTATCTGAACCTGATGGGGGCCTTGGCGTGGCTCATCAACGGAAAGATTTTGAGAAGAAAATTATTACCCACCCAGCAGATCCGAATTTTTGATTGGCTGGTTGGGTTGCTCAAGTTTGAAAAATGGGTGTCCCTCCCTTTTGGGCTTTCGGTTTTGGTGGTCGCGAAGAAAAAGAGTCCCGTCGAATCGTTTTAGGTTTTTAACTTTTTGTTGTAGGATCCCAGCCGCAAAATTTTCACCCCTCTCAGTCCCTCCCTTATATTGTTCGCATCCCCTTCAATTGAGGTTTTTATGCTTTCTCGCGTTTTTTCGGCGGCCATTCATGGGATTGATGGATATCCTGTGACAGTGGAGGTTGATCTCCGTCCTGGATTACCATCATTTTCAATTGTGGGTTTACCAGACACCAGCGTTAAAGAATCCCGTGAACGGGTGGTGGCCGCCATTAAGAATTCGGGTTATGAAATGCCCATCCAGCGCATCACAGTTAATTTGGCGCCTGGACACATCAAGAAAGAGGGGCCCTCCTTTGATTTGGCCATGGCTCTTGGAATTTTGGCTGCCTCAGAAATTATTCCCAGTGGTCCGTTGAAAGATCATGCATTTCTGGGAGAGTTGGGATTGAATGGGGATTTAAGACCCGTACGCGGCGTTCTTCCATGCGCCTTGGGATTAAAGAACAAGGGATTGAAGGGCTTATTCCTGCCTCAAAAAAATGGTCGTGAAGCGGCTCTGGTCGCGGGTCTCTCAATTTATCCCGTGGAGAATCTTAAGCAGGTGGTTGACTCCTTAACCAATGATCTCCCAATGGTCCCGTTAATAATCGATAGGAAACGTGTTTTTGAAAACTCCAAAACATATTCAGTTGATTTTTCCGATGTTAAAGGACAAATCTTTGCAAAGCGAGCTCTTGAAATCGCCGCCAGCGGTGGCCACAACGTGCTATTGCTGTGGACTCAAATTGACAAAAAAAGGAAGCGGGATCGAGGCCATCAGAGGGTAGAAATACCTTAATTCGGATGCCTTCTTTATCCAATATTATTTTTTCGACCAAAAGCCTGATGAAACGTTGCTTCCTGACGAAATCACCCTCGATAACTTTGATGCCCTCCGATAGCGTTTTCAGAAAGCGCTCCATTACTTCAGGATTGGTGGCGTCAATGGGAGCCTCGTCAGTCTGAGCTGGATGCATTGATTTCATCCGTTTTTCTGCTTCCTGAATTCGCCCCTTCAATTTCGTCATGTAATCTTGAAGTTGGTCTATGGTGAGCACCTTCGTGGCATAGGCTTCCAAAAGACGATTTTCCTCTTCTTTAAGTCTTTCGAAATGTTGGGCAGATTCAATTCGCGCTTGTTCGAGATCTTTTGCTTCTGTTGTTTTGGTCTCAACGAGTTTGGGTAGCTGGCTGGTCAGAAGTTTGGGATTGTTCAGGGCCGCCATAATTGTTTTCCAAATAAGTTCGTCCAATCGATCGGCCTTAATCTGGGGCATAAAGCACGATCTTGGAAGTGGGTAGGCCCTCTGTCTCTGAATGCAACGGTAGTAGTAAACCCCATGACATGGGCAACCCAGGTAGGGGGAGTTACAATTCCCACAGCGGATCAATCCGCGAAGAAGATACTCATGGCGGCAGTTACGCCCAGACAACGCTATATTTGCGTTCACCTGCCGCTGAGCACGATCAAATAATTCCTTGTCGAGAATGGCTGGAATGGTAATTGGCACCCATTCATTTTTTGGCCTCAAACGATTGCTGGTTCGTTTCATTCGGCGGTACTTCGTGGATTTACGGAAAGTCGGTTCAACGGGAATATTCTTGTTGTAATAAGTTGTCCCGTAGTAACTCGTGTTTCGAATGATTTTGTTCAGTGTGCTTCGTCCCCAGAATTGACGTTCACCCCATCTTCCCGGCGGTTTGATTTGTTTCTCCGCAAGGTACCGCTGTACTTTATGAAGGGATAACCCTTTATTGGCGACCGCGTCGAAAATTATTTTTACGACTCGCGCCTGTTCTTTGTCGATTTCATACCGCCCCATCTGCCCTGCTACACGTGGTAAGTATTTGTAGCCGTAAGGGGCGCACCCGCCAACGACAAACCCGCTATAGGCCTTATGCATTCGCCCACGGCGAACCCGCTCTCTGATTTTCGCTTTCTCATATTCGGAGAAAAGCCCCTGGATTCCCAATAAGAGGCGATCCTCATCCGTTTCAGCAATTTTTCGGTTTAGGAATTCGACCTGGACTCCATGATTTCGGAGATCCTCCATGACGATCTCCTGGTAGAGGTATCGGCGAGCCAGTCGGTCAGGGCTGTTGATTAGAACGCGGGTGAATATGCCCTTCCCAGCATCGTCACGCAGTTTGTCTAGCGCCGGCCGCGCCAATAGTTCGCCACTGTAACCGTTGTCAATAAAGTCTGCTGTGATTTTATAGCCGTTTTTTTCAGCGCAGGCCTTGAGCTGGGCAATTTGCGAGGCAATCGTATCCTCGCGCTCCTGGCGTTCTGAGCTTACGCGAGCGTAGATGGCGACCTTAACGATTTCGGTGAGATTTGTAGAAGTCGATTCGGGAGCACTCATGACTTTTTTAAAGGATCTATACCTTCGGTGGTAGGCGAATGCAAGTCGGAAGGTTGGCCCGGCCCGATTTCAGCGGCCGCATCAAGGAGCATCTGCAAAGCCCTTATGAAGCGGCCTTCCGTGTCTGGGACCGGCTCGACCTGTATATGGAGGGGCTCTTTTTTGGCAAGAGGCCCTTTATTTTTCTGAGTGTCTTGTTGATCGCGCCTTGGTCGTCCCACCTTTATTAATACACAGGATTCGAGCGAAATTTGACGGAACGAACCTTTTGAAAAAAAGGGTTGCAACGGAATGTAACGTCTGTAATGTTTTATGTGTTTGCAATAGACTGAATATTGAAGCTCCACGAAACAGCGCCTTCCCAAAGACTAAGAGATCCTTTGAGATCCAATCGCAGCCCAATGGGGAGGACAAGAATTATGGGGCTGAATTAAGTTACGGGCCGAGGATTAAATGCGACTGCTTGATTACCTATCAATGCGGTCGTTTCTATTACTTGGATCCCGTAGATCATCAAAGGAGGAAGTCAAAACATGCCACATAACAGCATCAGTGTATCGGTTCAACCCGAAGATCTTCGACCCATGCGTATCGTGTGCCCCAAGTGCATGAAACCCGCGCCAAGCCATCTCATGAACGGTTGCACGTTAACCTGGTGCAAGCGATGCCGAGAATGGTTCAAGACAGTCAATGAAAAGCTCTCCGATGGAGAGTTGGGCTACCTATCAGCATTTGAGCCTTCATAAGTTGGTTTTCTGGATTGTCCACGATTTTTATCAAACGTCTAACTGGAAGAGAGTTTAAAGGGCGTCGTCGCCCTTTTTACAAACAGCAGGTGCAACTCTAACAGCGCCAAAAGCGGGCGAGCGCCTCGAAGCCAAAACCCGCTAGAGCCCAGTTGCATATCAAGTCGGGAGCTTATCCCCGACTCATATCTAAGCGACTCTAACAGCGCCAGAAGCTGGTGAGAGCCTAGAGCCAAAGCCGGCTAGAGCCTAGTCGCGCAAACAAGGATCACGTCCTTGGGTGCGACTGGGCTCTTTTTTTTTGACGTGACCCTATTCCTCCCTCCGGACGCGGATCCGGAGGAGGACCAAGTGTCCAATAAAAAACGGGGCAGTTACGAAGCGTTCGAGAAGTGGGAAGAGAAAATGGTGGAAAAGAAAGTCAGCGGTCTGATCGGCAGATACGGTTTCACGCCGACAGATGTCGGGGATCTGAAACAGGAATTGTTTATTCAGATCCATTTGTACCGGAAAGGCAAAGGGGCATCGGCCAAAGAAAAGGAGAAATCCTGGGTCGGCCGCATCCTTGATAACCGGCTTCGAAACATTATTGAAGCCGTGAAAACAGAGAAGCGAAAAACGCAGCTCCGCAGCGACTCTCTTCATAAAGAATTGAGCCGCGATGAAAACGAAGGAGTGGTGACCTACGAAGACATCCTTCGGGAAGACCAAAGCCCCGCTCGCCGAGGTCGAAAATTAGTCGTGGAAGAAGACGAGATGCGCCAAGTCCTGTCGTTTGGGATGCGTCGGCTGACCACCTTCCAAAAGAAAGTAAGCCGCCTGCTCCTCAAAGGTCACACCGTCACCGAAGTCTCCGAAATCCTCAAGGTCAAACGAACCACGCTTAATGACGAGATCCGGCGGATCCGCAAGAGCTTTTCTCAGGAGGGATTGGGCGAATATATCTAACGGCCCCAAAAATAAATCCGTCATTTTGCCGGGATTTCCTGTGACTAGAGAGCAGGAGGCATCTATGGACGCGGTTTACCGATTTGAATTCAGACCTGAGATCTCACCCAAAGAAATCGAGGAAAACCTCTATTGGGCGGTCCTCAATGCTGAAAGCATTTTTGGGAAAGCCAAGGTTCGACTGGATGCCTCCTTCTATTTCGATAAGGCCGAGAAGGTCTGCATCATCGACAAGACCACGGAGGTGGGGCAGCACATCGCCCAAATATTCACCTCCTGCGTTGCCCGAGCGTTCGGCGACACCGCGTTCAAAGTGGTCCGGTTGAGAAAAAAGAAACAGTTCACCGCTGAAAATGACCGCGGCCAACAGGAGAGTGGAAAATGAAACGTCTTTCATTACGACAACGAGTTGATCACTGGGTAAACCGAAATTGGTTTGAGATCAAAATGGAGGTGATGTCGGCTTGTATGGGCCTGTGTTTCCTCATGCTGATTGTTCTCATGGCCGCCATGGTTGTTGAGGGGTTATCCATTGGACACTAACACCCCCGCCATCGAAATCGCAAAACCGGAAAAGAAACACTTGAGCGCCACAGCCATCAGCATGTTTCTCCGTTGCCCGGAGCAGTTTCGCAACCGCTACATCGAGGGCCTGAAAATTCCGCCATCGGCCGCGATGGTTCAGAGCAAGGTTTGGCACGGCGCCGTGGAGGCGAACTACCGGCAGAAAATCAAAACAGGTCAGGACCTTCCTCTCAATGACATGCAAGAGATCTATGCCGCCGATTTCGATGTGGCCTTGAAAGCGGAGGAGATCGCCTTCCAGCCGGATGAGAATCCGGGGAAAGTCAAAGACGAAGGCGTCGCTATCACAACAATTCATCACAAGCTGATCGCGCCGACCGTTCGTCCGGCCCTTGTGGAAGAGAAGTTTGTGATCAGCTTAGGAGACGATTTCCCTTATGACCTGGTCGGTGTTTGGGACTTGGTCGACCAAGATGGCTTCATCGCCGACAACAAGGCTTACAGCAAAACGCCCAACCAAAGTGACGTCGACAAGGATATCCAGCTCGGCATCTACAGCTTGGGATATCGGGTTTCCCAAAACAAAATTGAAAAGGGACTTCGTTTGGACACCATCGTAAAAAACAAACAGCCGAAGGCCGTCCAGATCGCCACGACCCGCACCAACGATGACTGCCGATTCATTCTCCGATTGATCGAACAGGTGGCCAAGGTTATTCAAAGCGGCGTTTTTTATCCCAATCCCAACGGCTGGCACTGCTCACCGGAACGATGTGGTTACTGGTCGCGGTGCATCGGCAAATACAAATAACACTAAAGGAGAACGCCATATGAAAACTGATGTCACTCTGCCCGATGAGGGGAAACCGGATCAGCCGACGGGTCAGCCGGTTGCCCAGAAATCCGTCCACTTGGATTTCTCGAAAAAAGAAGAAACCGCGGACTCGCCCTTTCAAAAAGCAAAGTCCGTTGAGAAGAGACTAAAACTTTTCCTATGGGGCGACTCTGGCGTGTTTAAGACCACGATCGCTCTTCAATTCCCAAAGCCGGCCCTGATCGACCTGGAGGGAAGCGCCGATCTTTACGGCGACGTGTTCGATTTCGGTGTTCTTAAGGCGACGACGTTTGAGCAAGCCACCAACGCAATTGAATGGTTGAGCACCAAACGCCACGACTTTAGAACCGTCGTGATCGATCCTTTCACCGTTCTCTGGGAAGCTCTCCAAAAAAAATGGTCTGACCTTTTCTTGCTTCGCAACAAGGGCTCGAAGGGATATCGCCACGAGTTTTATGACATGCAACCCAAAGACTGGATGACGCTTAAAGCGGAGCTTAAAGAATTTATTCGAAAGCTCATTGCACTGGACATGAACGTGGTCGTGACAGCCCGCCAGAAACCCCAATACAAAGAAGGCTCATTTATGGTGGCGATGGGGGACACTTTTGATGGCGAAAAAAGCCTTCCGTATCTCTTCGACACCATTGTTCATCTCTACATCGATGAAAACGGCCGCCACATGGGGAAGTGCCTTAAAGACAGGTCCCATAAGTTGCCGACCGAACCGTTCGAGTTGCCCAAAGAGCCATTGGAAGCCCGCTACAACGTCTTTGAGTCTTATTTCGGCAAGCAGGCGCTCTCTCGAAAGGCCAAGCCTATGTCCATGATCACGCCCGAGTTAAAGACCAAAATCGAAAAGGCAATTTCGCAACTTGGGCTGACTTCTGAGCACGTCGAAAAACGTCTCGCGACCTACGGTGTCGAAGCTCTGGATGATCTCACTCTGAAAGATGCCGAAACCATCGCCTCAAAACTTGACGCCGCCCTTTCCAAACAAATCACAGGAGGTTCCAATGCCAAAAATTGACTTCAACAAAATCGATGACGTCGTCGACTTTAGCCCTCTTCCACCGGGAAAGTATCACTGCAAAGTAACCGAAGTGGAAGAAGCGTCCACCCAAAACGGAGATGAGATGTGGAATGTCCGGTTCCAAGTGATGGGAGGAGAGCATATGGGCCGGTACATCTTTGATCGGTTGGTGTTCAGCTCGGCCGCGATTAAACGCGTGAAGCTTGTTTGTTCGCGACTCGGTTTGGATGTGAGCGGCGAGTTGGATTTAACTCCGCAAATGATCATCGGACGCTCATGTCTTCTTTCAGTTCTGAACGAGGAGTATGAGGACGGGGAGGGAGCCAAAAAAATGAGAAATGTCGTGCCCTTCGCCGGCTATGAGAAAGCTGAAAAGTCGGCGCCAGCTGCGCCTGCGGCCGATTCAGACGACGAACCCTTTTGAGGCAAGCCACGACATAGCTTGGTTCGCCAAGGCATTGGTTGGGTCGGGTCCTGTGCGGCGAGGTGTGATCCGGCAAGGTTCGGCAGAGTACGGCACGGCCAGGTTCGGCGAACCATGGCATGGCAGAGTTCGGTTTGGCTGGGCATTGTGAGGCACGTTCTTTAAAAAAATACAGGAGGTGATGAGATGGAAGCAACGTTAGACGGGAAAAAAGACAAGCGGGTCCCCGGATTAAATATGGGCGACGCCTACAAACCAAAGGCGGTGGTGAAACACGACCAGCCTTATGTGATGGAGGTGCAAGTTGAAGGCACGTCCACGCTTTTGTTTCACCGCTACGACTGTGAAGCGGCAGAAGCAAAGGCGCGAGCAAAAAAAGGATCTCAAGAAAAAAAGACTGACAACTTGGAGTCCTACGTTTATCGAGTTCCTGATTCAAATCAGCTGGGAATCCCCGGAATAAATTTCAAACAGTGTCTGGTGCATTCCGCCAAGTTCAATCAAGACCCTCGGAGTCCGCGCAAATCAGCGATGGATATCTTCAAAGCGGGAATCCAAGTCATGCCGGAGGTAGCAACGCTCGGTGTTGACCATTGGGATTTCGAGGATAAGCGTGGCGTCATCATTCAGAAAGCGCGGATCGCTCGCATTCGGCCGGCCATGAAATCCGGATGGACTGCGACATTTTTCGTGCGAGTGCTTCTGCCCGAATACATCACGCCGGAACTTCTCTATGAGGTCATTACGAGAGCAGGCATGACGGTTGGATTGGGCGATTACCGACCTGAATACGGACTGTTTCTGCTGAAAAAATTCGAGAGGTGGGAGAACTAGGCAAGGTGACTATGGCTAGGCCGCGTGTGGCTGGATGCGGAAACCTTGCGGCCGGGCGTGGTGGTTGACGCGGCGAGACGAGACGGATGTGGGCGGGGTTGCGAATGGTCTGGTCAGGCGAGGTGCGGCCTTTTTATCGAACAGCGCGGCTGATTTTGAGGGTTGGGTAAGTCCCGGCAAGGAGAGAAGAGGTGAGCCTTGGCGAGCCAAGGCCAGATTTATGGCAAGTCGGCGTTGGGTGTGGCCGGGTATGGATCAGTGCGGTAAGTCATGACGGTGGTTGGCGGGCTGCGGCTAGGCGAGGTGTGGCTTGTTTAAAACAAAAAGGAGAACAGCATGATGACTCACACAGAAAAATGGGGCGACACAGCGAGTCGATACAGGAATATCGTCTCGGCGCTCGAGAATCTTCTGACACAGTTGGGATCGAACGCAAGATCGGACAGCTTCTATTTGCGGTTGGAAGCGGCTCGAGATGTTTACCGGCATGAAATGGTCTGGCACCGGCATCAATCGCTTTGTTGCCAATGCCGAACGCTCCATGACCTTGGGGTCATCAAACTCGACGATGAGCGAAGAAATTCTTGAGGGAACACTCGTTGAAATCCGTTACCACGAGGACGGATTTCTGATCGCTCGGTTGGATTCAGGCGCATCAGTAAAGGGTCCCATGCTCTGGCCGGAGATCGGCATGGTCTATACCTTTCACGGCGAGTGGGAAAACCATCCACGATTCGGGCGGGGGTTTAAATTTGTCGATTATGAGGCGCGCCACCCCACTGGAATCAAAGCGATCCAAGAATATCTCGAAGAAAACGCCGATGGTGTTGGTCCTCGTTTGGCTGAGCGATTAACCGAGGCGTTTGGCGATCAGACGCTGATTGTTTTGAAAGACAGTCATGAGAAAGTGGCAGAAAAAGTCACAGGAATCACCAAGGAACATGCGGAGAAAATCTCAGCGGGCCTTAAAGAGATCGAGGCGCGTGAGAAACTGACTCTGACGCTCAAAGAAATGGTGGGCGGCACCCGCATACCAAAATCTGCTGTTCACGACATCATCAAAATTTGGGGAGTCCATGCGCCTGATCGCATACGGAGCAATCCCTATGAACTGATGACCGAGATTGATCGCGTCGGGTTTACTATCGCCGATGCGATAGCCAAGAAAGTTGGATTTGACCCCGAGGGTTTGCCCAGGGTCCGGGCCGGCTTGCTCTACGTTCTTCAAAAGGCGTCGAGAGAAGCCGGCCATGTTTTTTTGCCGAAGCCGATCCTCATTCAGGCCTCGGCCGAGCTGTTGGCGATTGAATCCGCCAAAGTTGAGGCTGTTCTGCCAAAGCTCATCACGGAAGCTGTGATCAAAGTGGACGGCGACAACGCTTATTTGCCACAGCTCTTCAACGACGAATCTTTTGTGGCCAACAAAATAAAGGTGCTTCTCAAAAATGATGAATCTCTTCCCTGATCAACAAGAAGCCGAAGATCTGGTTCGCAAGCACCGATTCTCCATTGTGACGGGCGGCGCCGGAACCGGCAAATCGACGGTTGTCAGAGCAATTGTTGACGCTCATGCGCGGCCCGGATACCGAATCTCGCTCGCGGCGCCCTCGGGCAAAGCGGCTAAGCGACTATCCGAGGTCACTGGTCGAGAAGCGATGACGATCCATCGCATGTTGGGCCCCACCAAAGTGAAAGGCCGGTTCGAATTCTCCAAAAACGAAAACAATTTGTTGGCCGCGGACCTTGTTGTGGTGGATGAAACGTCGATGGTGGACATTTCTCTCATGGCAAGTCTGATGAAAGCGGTGTCGCCGCACACCAAGGTGGTTTTGGTCGGAGATCATTATCAGCTTCCACCGGTGGGGCCGGGGAGCCCCTTTCGGGATTTGTTGAACTCGCAATCAGTCCCATCCAAAGAGCTGACCATCATCAAGCGGCAGAAAGACGGCCTGATCGTTCAAAACGCTCACCGCATAAAAAACGGTGAGGACATCATCACCGAAAATAACAACGCCGGTGATTTTTACTTTATTGGTCGAGATAGAGAAGAGCATGTGTTGGCAAAGATCATTGAGTTCTTCTCAAGTGAATTACTGAAAAACAGAAAACTGGACCCATTGCGAGATGTTCAGGTGATCTCGCCGATTCGTGAGAAAACGACGCTCTCCTGCAAATCGATCAATCTCGAACTTCAGAAAGCGCTTAACCCCTCTGATCCAATCCCCAACTATCCGTTTAAAGTCGGCGACAAAGTCATCAATACGAAAAACGACTACGACCACAACATCGTGAACGGCGATATGGGGTTTGTGGCCGGGATCAACAAAGCGGAAAAGATTATTGCGGTGAATTTTGAAAGCCCGGAGAGGCGCGTTCAGTTGCCGCTTAAAGGAAATGATCTCGAGCTGGCCTACGCGATCACGGTTCATAAAGCGCAGGGCTCTGAGTGGCCGATTGTGATCGTGCCGGTCCACAAAAGCTTTGGTGGTCTCTTGCTTCAACGCAACCTGCTCTATACCGCTGTCACCCGGGCGAAACAACTCTTGATCCTTGTTGGACAACGCGATGAGATCCCCAGGGTTGTGTGGCGCAATCAACAGGGAAAACGATTTACGAATCTGACGCAGTTGATCAATGGGAAGAAAAGCTAGTTCGCTCACTAAGCCGGAGGCCGAACGGTCCCTTTCCATCATTATTGATTCGCGGGAGCAGCAGCCCTACGAATACCTGGGCGCGGCCGTGATGGCTTTGCGCTCGGGCGATTATTCTCTTTTTGGATACGAAACGAAGGTCGCTATTGAGCGGAAGAGTCTGCAGGACGTTTTCAACTCGGTGGGAGCGCAGCGCAAACGGTTTGAACGGGAAGTCCAGCGGCTGGCCGCGATGGACTATGCGGCCATTGTTGTCGAAGCCACGTTGGAGGAGTGTTTAACGCCGCCGCCCTATTCGCAGATGAATCCCAAAGCGGTGGTTAACACGCTTTTGGCTTGGTCGGTGAAATACCGGCTCGCGGTTTTCTTTGCGGGCAATCGACGGTTCGGCCGAGCTGTGACCTACCGGCTTTTGGAGAAATTTTTCAATTATCAGCAGGAGAAACGGAGTGGCAAACCACAATGAAGAATGGAAGGTATACAAAGCGGAGATCCTAAGCCGGATCCAAGACTTTTCCGACGTATTCACAAATCTTAAAAAGCAGCGGCCCACAGGAGAGGATTGGATTGCGGCTTGTTGTCCGCTTCACGACGATCACAATCCGTCATTCGCCTACAACAAAAAAACCGGCCAGTGGGCCTGTTTTGCGAAATGCGGAAAAGGGAGCGCGTTTGATTTCCTCATGCACTCAACCGGCGCCTCTTTCAAAGAGGTGTTGTTTCGGTTGGGTGATAAGGCCGGTGTTCCGCGCCCGGGCGGAATAACCGCCGCCCCGTCGGACCGTATCGACGAACAATATCCCCGGCAGCTGGCCGAAACTCTTCAGGCGAATTTATCGGCGCTTCGATATCTCAAAGAAAAGCGCGGGCTCACCGACGAAACCATAAAAAAATATGGTCTTGGATGGGACAATGTGCGCCGACGCGTCTCCATTCCTGTTCGTGACGAACGTGGACGGCTCGTCAACATCCGGCTTTATAGTTCGCTCAAGACGCCCAAGATGATCAATCTCAAGGGGCATGGAACAACGCCGCGTTTGTACGGTGCGGACGAGCTCCTGAAGCATGAGGGGAAGCAGGTTCTTCTCTGCGAAGGGGAATTGGACCGGCTTCTGCTCCAGCAACAAGGGTTTATGGCGGTCACCTCCACGCACGGCTGCAGCTCTTTCCGCGGTGAGTGGATTCCCTTGTTCAAAGATAAGCACGTTGTGGTGGTTTACGACTGCGATTCCGAGGGACAGGCCTCGGTTGAAGCGATTGTCCTCAAGGCGTTCAAGGAATCGAAAGTCGCGTCAATCAAGAATATCCGATTACCTTTGCTTGGATCCAAGGACGATAAAGACGTTACGGATTTTTTCACAAAGCCCCGGCAAATGGGCGGCGGTCTGTTTGATAAGCGTTGTTACACCGCCAAGGAGCTGCAGGACCTCATCGATAAAACTTCCGCGCTAAACCTTTCTGGATTTGTGCCTGGATTGAATGGGACCAATGAGAAGGGCATAAAGCTGTCGGACATTATCGACAGCATCCGAAACGCCGAAGATAAGAAGTCGCATGAGAGGCAAGTTGAAATTGCCGAGGCCACCGCCGGTCATCTCGGCCGGCGCGGCGCGTTTTTCTTTGACCCCAAATCGTCAGAGGAATTTCTCTGTCTGGACAGCCATGTGTTTACCGTCGGTAACAACAGGAATTTTAACGCGCTCCTACAGGATCTCGCTCATTTCAACGTCACCAATTCGGAAGGGCGATTCTTGTGGGAATACTTACGAAACCACGCCAGGCGTCGCGGAACGCCGATTCGCTCCACCAGTTGGATCTACGGCGACACCAACGGCCCCGTTCTTTTCATTCACACGCACGACCATGACGGCCGCATTCTGAAAATATCGCCTCGTTCGGTGACCGAGATCCCCAACGGCCAGAACGACGATAATATTCTCTTGAACCCGAGCGACCGCGTTCAACCGTTCCGTTATCTGGAGAAGCAGGATCTCGGTGAGAACCTCCAATTGCTCAAGGCCTTCGTTTACGACAGCGCGCCGTGTTCCGAACCCGACAAGGCATTTCTCTTGGCCTACACGATTGTCGTTCTCCTGCGCGATTTCTGCTTCATGAAACCCCTTCTGCGGCTCTCCGGTGTGCACGGCTCCGGCAAAAGCTCCATCACGTCCACCATGAGTTATGTGCTTTACGGCGAAAATGTCGGGAAGCTATCGACGGTCGCGGCCAATTTCACGGATGGCTCAAAAAATCCGCTTACGATTCTGGACAACAAAGAAGTGCGCGACATCGATAAGGATCTTCTGAACTTTCTTCTAACCAGCTCAACCGGCATCGTGCACGAAAAGCGGAAACTCTACGAGAACCAAGAGATCATTCGCGAGCGAGCCAACTGTTTTATTTTGACTAACGGCATCGAGTCGCTGGGCAAACCGGAACTCATCTCGCGCCAATGGGAAATTCAATGCGACCAGGCGTTTTTCAATCCCGATTTCTCCGTCTCAGATCACATCTCCCGCCTTCGCGGCGCCCGTGACAAGATTTTTACGGCGATGATCGATCTGATCGCCTATGAACTTCTCCCGCGGTTCTCGCAACGCAAAGACTTGGAAATTAATTTATCCAAAGCGTTTCGGGATCATCCGAAGAGCCGCACGTTCGAATGCTTGTCGCTCATTCTCTTGGTCTGGGACGTGTTAGAAGCATTGATTGGTCTGCCCGACGGATTAGACGAACAGTGGCTCGAAGCCCAGCATGTTTCATCCGAAGAAGCGTCGCAAGAGACGAATGTGTTTCTGCCCTTCTTGGACTTGATTCAAAAATCCCCGACCGTTCTTAGAGACATCAATCTTCAAGACGCCTTGCCCGGCCACCGCGCTTATTTTGAAGTAACCAGCCTCGATTTGCACACCTTGTTTTCGCGACTGGCGCGTGAAAACGGGCTCCCGCCGCCGTTTGTGAACGCGAGACAACTGGGCGAACGGCTGTCGGAGGCGGTTCCGGTTTTGAAAAAGGTGGGGTGGGACGTGCAATTGCGGGCGCGAACAGTGAGAGGTCGCCGATTCCACAAGTTCCAGTTGCCGGTTGAAAGAACGAATTTAACGCAGATTCAGGGTGCAACCCTATGAGCTTGCACCCCAGATGCACCCGGCGTTTTCCGTCGACAGGGTGCAAGGGTGCCAAGGGTGCAAGGGGTATGTATCTCTCTATTGATTGGAAAAAGAAAAGAATAAGAGGGGGAGGGGTGGATACATATAAATATACAAATACTTCCCCGAAATGGTTGCACCCCTGCACCCTGGCTCCCAAAGATTTGAAAATCAACAAATTTCCCAGGGTGCAAGCTGTTTTTTGGTTGCACCCAGGGTTGCACCCTAAAAATCCAGGAGGTTAATCACATGAACAACGTAAATCACACCGAAGCAGACAGAGTCTTGGCTTGGCAGCGGTTTCCCAGGCCGCTCATCCAAAGAGACAAACACGGCCGAAGTTATTTTTTGATGGGCACGGGTCTCCTTTGGGAGCTTCTAAACCAAGTGAGCGACTACTTCGGCCAAACTCACCCCCATGCCGCGCCGGCCACGCTTGAACAATATCTCGCGGACAATTCATCCGGCGAGCCAAATGGCGATGGTTGGGGAATTAGATACCTCGCTCAAACAGCGGTCGATGAGGCGATCCACTGCATCACTCCGCCCGATCCAGATTCTAAGTTAGCAGGTGTGGTCCCTGTCTCACTGCTCTTCGCGCTCTATGAACTTCTCACGAAGCAAACGCTTCCCATTGAGCATCCGATTCGAGAAGAGTTCGAGCAAACTCAAAGCGACGCACAGCTTCTTCTTCCTCTGATCCTCGATGATCTTCGTGTCGTGAAAGGGATGCTGGGACAGATCGATATCACCGCCCGTGTCAACAGCTTTCGGATCATGATGTTTTCATGAGTCTGGTTGGAAAACTGACACACAAAAGTGGCTCGGTAAAACCTAGCGCTGGGGCGGGTGACACTCGTGGCGACCTTGCCGCCCCTTTCATTCCGGTTCGAACCGAGAATTACACGCTCAATCCAAAATCAAAATGGCTTGTGATCGAACCCGATCTGTTTCCGGGCGAAGATATCGTTGTTGTGTTGAAGTCAGAATATTTGGCGGAAGCCGAAGCGGAGAATCCCGGCCTGGTTATCTACACGCTGGATGAAATCAATCAGCTCATCCCACATGAAAACGACGTTGAATTTCGGAAAAAGATTCATGCGGCAAAGAAAACATTTGGCGGTTACGTGCGGTCCGCAGAGGCGAGCACCGCATCAACTGTTTAAACGGTTTATGGACGACCATGCCCTCAAGAGATAGAAAAATCGACCGGAACCTTTTCGCACCACGCCTTTGCAGGCACTGTGGAAAAAAACTCGTGCCCGATTATTCGAACCAATGGGTTCATCGGCAATGCAAAACCAAATGGCGGAAACGGTATCAACGGGACTACCAAAAGCAACTGCGGCAAGATTGCCGATCAGTCCCGGTTTAATCTTTTCAGGAGCACCATGAGCAAAGGGCCTCAACGATACTCAAAAGAAATCATTCAATCCGCAATCCAGAAACTCGAGGACGGCGGATCTTTAAGCGCTATCGCTCGCGACATGGGCCTGCCCAAAACCACCGTCAAATACTGGATCGACAACGCGAATAAATTCCTGGCCGACGGCGGCGTCAACGAAGGACTCAATACCAAAGTCGCCCGCGTCCAAAACCAAATCCTCGATTACGGCTGGCGGCTTCTCTTCCGGCTCTACAAAAAAATCCAAGGCAAAATGGACGACGCCTCTTTCCGCGATTTGGTTTATGGCGCGAGCGAACTCCAAAGCCGCCTCACGCAAATCCGAACGCTTCACGGCAGTATCCCCGACTCCTCCTCGATGATGGAGGTCTCAGAAGAAACGAAAGTAACCGTCCGGACTTTTCTTGAGAAGAAAAAGGCGAAAGAAAACTCCGCTCCCGACGGAGAGAATATTGACCTGGCGACCGCGCCCGTCGACCGTGGACACGAGGGTGAGCCGCCGACGGAGGAAGCGAGTCCCGGTGATCTCAAGGGCGAGGAGAACGGTGCAAATGGTTAGCGCGTTCACTCAACATAATGCGTCATTATGTCGAGTCAATCTTCCGTCGGGAAATGGCGCGGGAATGACGAGGGAGCAAAAGCGTAAAAATCCGACGCCAAACCCGGTATGCTCCTTACGCGCTTTTATTTCGAACAGCCGGAGGGGTTCCGGCTTCATTTTTTATGTACGAAAGCCCATAGGAAAAATCTCTCTATCCCATCCTTCGAACGGCTTTGATTTTTTTCGTACGAAAATGGTCTGCCTATGCTAACCCACGATCAGCGCCTGGAAAACCTGTTTTTCTTCTCGAAGGACGTGCTGGGATACAACCAGATTACCGAGCTTCATTTGGCCTGGTTCGATATCTTGCTTCGGGAGAAGTACATCGTGCTGGTGACGCCGCCCGGCCACTTGAAAACGACGGCCTGCACGATCAGCTATCCGCTCTTTAGATTGACGGAAGATCACAATATGCGGATTCTTCTCGTGAACGAGATTCTTGATAACGCGAAGGGTTTTCTTCGAGAGATCAAAGCGCACCTTACGCAGAACGAACGCTTCAAGAAGAAATACGGCGCGTGGGATTTGTCGGCGCATACATGGACCGAGGACCGGATTCAGATCCCGCGGACCGAGATTCGAAAAGAGCCGTCCATCGCTGTGGCGTCGGTGCTGGGAACGGTGGTCTCCATACATCCCAACTTGATCGTCATCGATGACCCCTGCTCCGAGCGGAATACGCAGACGCCTCAGCAGCGGCACAAGGTGATCTCGTGGTTTCGAAAAAACGTCTTGCCGCGCATGGACGATGACAAAGGCCAGATCATCATCATCACGCCGCGCTGGCACAAAGAAGACTTGGCCGGCTTCATCATGTCGGACCCGGGTTACGCGCATTGGAAAGTGATCAATCAGCCGGCCGAGTGGGCGGACGAGAGTGGGAAGCAGCACATCCTGTTTCCTGAAAAGTTCTCGGCAGATAAACTGAAAACGATTCGCGCCCAACTTGGCGCTCGCGACTACAGCATGCTCTATCTCAACAAGCCATCGAGCGATGCCAACTCGGACTTTAAAGAGGCGTGGATTGATTCTGGCCGGTACGAGCAAATTCCAGAGGGCGCGACGACCTACGCCGGAATCGATCTCGCGGCGGGCAAGGGGAAAAAGAACAACGCCTACTTTGCTTACTGCGTGATCGCCGTGGATAAACACGGAGATGCCTATATCAAAGACGCTTACCGCGACCACATTTTGTTCACCGAGCAACTGCGGGTGGCCAAGCGGATCCACCACCTTCACACCCCGCGTTTAATCATGGTCGAGACGAACGCCTATCAATCCTCGTTTCTTGAGTCGCTCCGGACCGATCCTGAGACTCGGCGGTTGCCGCTAAAAGATGTGAACACTGAGGGCGACAAGGACGCCCGGCTCCGAGGCCTTGCGCCGCTTTTTGAAAACGGGTTTATCCGGTTTCCCCGAACGGGCGGGGCCTGGGTTGATCAGATGATCGAAGAGTTGATGGAGTTTCCGGACGGAACCAAGGATATGCTGGACGCATTGTGGCTCGCGCTTCAAGGTGTTCAGGCTCAGCGTGTGGCTCCGAATATTTTCTACACAAGCGATATCCCCGAAGTGGAAGAGCGAGGGCCGCGTGATCAGATCAGGGCGGCTGTGTGATGGGACTCAAAGACCGGATCGTGAAAGCGTTTTTTGGGGACGTGCTTCAACGGGAGATCCAAAAGTCTTCGAAACAAATGGTGTCGCATGTGTTGGGGTTGGTTCCCAGCGAAGGAATTTATCCCGACGTCGACTTCGAGATTTTTAATCAGACCTATGAGCAGACGTCCTGGGTGCGGGCCGTGGTCGGTGTCATCTGCAAAGCGGTCACGGCGCGCGGTTATACGTTGGTTCCGCTGCGGCCCGACGCCAATCCGGACCATGCGGAGCTTTTGACCGAGTTTTTCGCCAACTGCAATCCCAATGACACCTTCCTAGAAATACTCGATGACATCACGCGGGACGAATACGTTTTTGGAAACGCGTTTCTTGAGGTCGTTTACGGTCCGGACGGTAAACCAAAAGAGTTGTGGAATCTTGAGGCGACCACAGTGCGCGTTAAAGCCGACGAGCATGGAACCATCATCGGCTACGTGCAATGTCCGCGTTATACGACCGCCAAGAAGGTTGATTTCGATCCGAGAGAGGTCATTCATTTTAAACTCGGCACCAAAGGCGCGACGTTGTACGGCCTATCACCACTCATCTCGCTCGTGTTGCCGGTGACGGTTGACCGGTTTGCCCAAGTTTACAATCGGTCTTTTTTTGTGAATGGAGCCAAGATCCGAGGCGCATTTATCATGAAAGACGCCACGCCGGAGCAGGTCGAGCGCAACCGCGAATACCTCCAGGCCAAAGCAAAAAACCCCGACCAAGCGCATGCTGATCTCGTGTTGGAGGGTGAGGTCGAATACAAGCAGATCAGCGTGAATCAGAAAGACATGGAGTTTTTGGAGCTGCGCGAGTTTACGCGAAACGAAATCCTTGCGGTATACGGCGTTCCCCCAAGCAAAGTGTCGATCATCGAAACGGGAAATATCGGGGCGGGAACAGGCGAGCATCAAACTCAGACGTTTTATGAGGAAACCATTTTGCCGTTCCAAATGCGGGTGGCGGAAAAGATCACCAAGCACATTATCCGGGGCGGGTTCGGAATCACCGATTGGGCATTCCAATTTAATAAGCGGGCGATTGATGAAAAAGACCAGGCGGAAATTTTCAATATTTACCTTCAAGGCGGGGTACTCAAGCCGGAAGAGGTTCGTCGGATTGTGGCGCCTCGGATGCCGGAGTTGGAAAAGAGCGGAAGGATAGACTTGGAGTTTGTGAAGGGAAAACGATCTCGCCCCAAACCCGTCATCAATGCCACTCCTGAACAGATTGCCATCGAGACTCGTTTCGCTCGGGCGTTGGATCAACTCTTCCAACGGATCAAAGAAAGTATTGGTCGGCGTATTCCGACCATTGCCAGGGAGCGGGTTGTGCCACAAATAGAAAAGGCGGCGCTTCAATTTTCAATCGATAAAGTCGCTGTTCGAGGCGTGTCGCTCCGGCGTGTTCAATTTCCTGAGACGCTTAAACGATTGGATGATCTTGAAGTGATTCTCGAAGTGATCGATGAGGAGGGCATCAGCCGCGTTCTGGAAAAATACTCGCTTGAGGCGGCCGCCAAGGCCCTTAAGTTAGCGGCCAAGCGAAACAAGCTCCAGGACATCGATGACATCAGTATGGAATTGGACGAACTCCTCCGAGGTAACGCATCGACCTTGGCCTCGCATATTTCGTCCTCGATCAAAGATTCGATTCGCCAGGCGCTCATTGAAGGCCTCGCGGCCAATGAACCCGTCCAAAAACTCCAAGAGCGCGTGGCGGCTCAGCTTGATTCATTCGCCACGGTGAATGTGCGGCCTGTGATCGATGCTCACGGGCGGGTCCTGCGGGCTGGCCATGCGCGGGATGTGTCGAGAGAAACGGTTGCGGAAATGATCGCCCGATCAGAGGCCAATCGGGCTTACAACGAAGGGAATCTGGACGCGCTCGATCAAGCCGGAATTGATCGAGTCGTATTCCTCCTTTCAGAAGATGCTTGCCCTGAATGCCGGGCGGTGTCCGAGTCCATCCCCGGTGACAAACTTGGAAAAAATTTGAGCCTTGATGAGGCTCACAATCTACTGCCGGTTCATCCCAACTGCCGGTGTACTTTTATCAGCGAGGTGTAACGATGGAAACACTAGAGATCACGAAAATTAACTTGGCACAGTTCGGGAACCTGTTTCAGTTGGCCCCTGATAAGCTCGTGGATCAGGAACTGCTATCGATGGATTTTATCCTCCACCGGTCGTGGAAAGTTCTTGAAGAAGGGCATCGGGTGTTTTTTAACGGATCCGATTGGAGCGCGGAGGATCTGATCAGTTTGCATGGAGTGGTTCAATCCGAGATGAACCGGCGCGCCTTTTCTCACACGATAAACGACCAGTTAACCAAGAGGTCGAATCGGCCTATTCCCGATAGTCCCACCGATGAAAAAGGAATCGATCTTGAGGACGAGATTGTTATAGAGGAGTTGGCCGATGTGAATTCTGATCCCGAAGAAATCGTCATTGACGATGAGGCGGAGACATTAAAGGGGGTCCGTCAGGCATTTGGATCTTATGGCGGAAAGCGAGCGCTGGCGCACAAAATCGCGTCCTACATCCCCTATCACAAAACCTACGTCGAACCGTTTGCTGGTGGCGCAGCTGTCCTTTTCGCCAAAGATCCCTCGCCACAGGAAGTGTTGAACGACCGTGATTCGGAAATCGCGTTCATGTACCGGTTCATTCGCGATCACACACCGGAGCAGCGTTCTGCTCTTGCCAAGCGCAATTGGGTGATCAAAAAAGAAACCCACGAGCGATTAAAGAAAATGAAACCGGAGA
The DNA here is from genome assembly GCA_022072025.1 of Elusimicrobiota bacterium. NCBI lineage: Bacteria > Pseudomonadati > Elusimicrobiota > Elusimicrobiota bacterium. Next base: position 19,555 of record JAJVIP010000007.1, on the reverse strand, counting down.
GCGAGCTTGATCGGTTCTACAAGAGCTATTACCTGACGCGATCATCCTACGGCAAACAGCGCGGCGGTTCCTTTAATCCGGCCAACGAGGGGGTGACGATTGATTTTGAGAACAACATCACTCGCGCTCAACAGCGCATCAAGGAAATCGTGATCCACAACAAGGATTACGCCAACGTGCTGAGAAAGTATGACGGCGAGGACACGTTTTTCTACATCGATCCGCCCTATCCCGGCACGTTCAATCTTTTTGATTTCGGCTTTGAGGAAGAGAAGTTCGTAAAGATGCTCAAGACGCTGAAAGCGGATTGGATTGTGTCATACACGGCGGAGCGGGCCGACGCCTTCAAAGGGCTGAACGTATACAGGGTGAAAAGACGAAATCAGATGCGAGGTCCGGGCGGCAATCAGGAATGGGTGACGGAGCTACTCATCTCAAAAAACAAACTGAAGTCGGTCAACCTGTATATCGATAAGGAATTGGAGCCGAAGCCAGAGGGAATGGAAGGGCAAATAACACTGCTTTTTCCGCAATACGACGGTGTTGAGGACTTGGAAAAGATCCAGGGCGCGTTTAAAAGCCCCGGAGGGAAGTTCCGGCTCTGCAAAAAGCTTGTTCCCATGATTCCTGAACACAAAACATTTGTGGAAGGTTTTTGCGGCGGGGCGCAGGTGTTCTTCCATAAGAAGCGGTCGGATGAAGAAGTGTTAAACGATATTAATCCGGACCTGATCTTCGCGTATCGGTTCATCAAAAACATGAATGAAAAGGATCAGGACTGGCTGGAGAAACAGTACTGGGTGATTTCCCGATCTCACGTCAAAAAAGTTTTTGATCACGATCCGCGCTCACCCAAGGAACGTTTTTATCGGATTGCGTATCTCAACAAGGCCAACTACTGGGGGAGGACCGACCGGATTGAAGGGATGCGGACTGGACCCAAGGGGGAGGGATACAAAATCCAGCTGGTGCACCGATTGCCGCAAATTCAGGAACGACTGCAGGGCGTGAAATTGATGAATAAAGACTGGAGAGATGCGATCAAGTTGTTCGACTCAAGCCATTCGTTCATTTATCTAGATCCGCCTTATCCAAATCATTGGCCGGACGAAAGCCGAGGTGTGGGATCGAAGTTTTTTAAAGAGGATGACCTATTAGATGCTCTCCACAAAATTAAAGGGCAATTCTTATTAAGTTACGAACTGGAGAAGGCGAAGATCTTTAAAGGGTTCAAAACTTATCGTGTCAAGACTGTGTGGACGGGGGCGAACCAGTTGGGATTTCGGAATAAATACGAGCTGCTGGTTTCAAATTATCCGATTAAGGAATCGGATACCTATGTTGAGAAAGGGACGGGTGGGTCAGGCGTTAAATTGGTCGCGAATTAATGTGGTCTGCGAAATCCAACCAAAACACCGGCAGAAAAAACAAGAACGTCATCATGGACAGCGACACCGGTGATGGACCTGGAAAATTCAGTCATCCATCGAGTACGCCCATACTCATCGAGAATCCACGCCTGCTTCCCGCGTGAAATGACAACCTCGTCCCCGATCATAGTGAGGGCGGTCGGATACTCTGGAGCCTCGACTGCGTTTACGATTTTTCCATTCTTAAAAAACAAAAGAGTGTTATCACACCAGGCAGCGCCGAGTGATCCATCAGGCCTAAGCGTCGCTCTAATCTGACCGTCGCCCAGAACCCGAGCCTCCTTCAATTGACCCTTGGCGTCGTATAAGTACAACCGGCCCTGAGATGAACCAACAGCCACTCCTTCGGAATTAGCGGCAATGAAGTTGATCATCGGCCCCACCCCTTGAATTTCGATTGTGAAGGTAACGCCTTTTTCGCTTCCATTGCCCAGGCTGATGTTTCCAGAAACGATTCGTTCGTAAGCGCCTTGAACCTCTCTAAACTTTTCGGTCGCTTTTGGGTCCAATGGATTGCGATCCGGATGCGTGGCCAAGGCAAGTTTGCGATAGGCAGCTTTAACGTCTTCAGGCTTTGCTCCAACTGGAATCCCTAAAATTTTGTACGCCTCTTTCCCATCTGTCATTCCGTCCATAGGAACGGTAAAAGTCCACTTGGTTTGTTTTTCATTGGGAATAACTTGGGTCCAACGGGTACGACCGTTTGAGTCGATTGCAAATATCGTCCCCATGCTTCCAATGGCGGCAAAAGATTCTTGCGATGAGACGTAGTATGGACACGGTCTAAAATAAACGTTGTCTTGATGTGTCTTTGCGCCGGGGGTTTCCCACGACCAGAGTTTTTTTCCTTCCAGATTAAAGGCGTAAAGAAATCCGTCTCGGCAACCGACGTACCACAGGTTCGGGCCCAATGCGATGTCCGACGTCGCGTCGGGGATGGAGGTCTCTGTTTTAACCCGTCCTTTGTCGTCTAAGAAAACAAGATGAGTTGGGCCTTTGCCGACAGCGGCCGTTCGCTTAAGACCTATTCCATATCCATTCGGCGCAAACTTCATGTCATCCAAAACGGGAAGACCGTCGACACGATTCACTTCGGCTCCGGTCAATATATCGATATCAATGAGCGAAGATGATTCTTTCGATGCGAGTAGGCATCGCGCCGTGGAGCCTAAGAGTTCGAGGTCTTTAGGGGCGGGTTTTAATCGCACCTGAAACAGGGGTTTAAGATAATCGTCCCCAGCACGAATTGAATAGGCGGGAACATCTTCGCGGGTTTTACCTTTGGTGGTCGGTCGCCCCTCCGCTTTGGCCTCGCATCGTGCTAATCGTTTCCGTAACGATTCTTCCGCATTGGCCGGCAATCCGCGGCTCAACGCTTCTTTAATAATTTGCGTGGAGTCCGCGTAGTTCTTGGATCGTTCAAGGTGGAGAGAAAGACGATCTGCGGTGACGGGATCTGTGCTGCCCTCGTTGAAGGCCTCTTGCCAAAGCGCGACCGCTTCATTTTCACGCTCGGCATCCTGCAATATTCGTCCCAGTGTCCCGATGGCGGCCCACCGTCCTTGCTTATCAGATTGAAGCGTGGCGCGCTCGATGACCCATCGTGCGACGTCTTCAGCGAATTTAAAGTTGTCGTTTCGTTGAAGGCGTTTGGCGTGAGCGAGTAAAAATTCCGGATCAACCCGGCCTCGTGGTGAGGCTTCCATTTTTTCTACGCCTTGTTTAAGCAGGCTGAGATCATTCTTTCCGATAAGAATTTCGATGTAATCCGACCAGACGGCCGGAATATCTGTCTTGTGATTGACGGCTTGTTCGAGAATCTGTTGCGCCTCATCGATTCGCTTTTGATCCAAGAGAAACGCACCATAACGGCCGAGCGCAAAATCTTCTCCGTCTGGTTCCTGTTCTCGGTAGGCCGAAATACCTTTGAGGAAAAGCTTGTCAGCGCGGGCAGCGTCTCCTTTCTGCCAAGCGGCTTGTGCGGAATCAATAATGTCAAATGGCCGATTGCTAGTGGTTCGCGGCGTCGACTCGCGCACCGCCGGTTGTTTCGTTCCCCCAAATAAAGAGTCAAATAATCCCATGTTTACACCTACCGTGAGTTCTCAGATTCGATGAATTTCTTCCATCGCCGAGACAACGCATCGGGCGATGGAGTGTAAGCGGAAAATCTCTTCTCCGGCCCTCGCAGTTTTCTCCCATGCAGAGCGTTGTACTCGGAGAATGACCGAACTTCTGTTTTGAAATGGATTACCAAGCCAGTTGGTTCTATGGCCAAAAGCCCTGCATCAAAAAGAGCATGTAAATCTTTTCTGAGGAGGAGGCCGTTTTTGGGATGGTCGTGTGAGGAATTTTCGTGTTGGTCAATATGGGCGCCGTCAAGACACACGGGGACGTCACATCCTGTGATGCAACATCGGTTGCCATAGGCGGATCGTAGGCGACGACGAAAAATGGCTTGCCCAGGCCTTTCCTTTATAGAGACGTCTGCTCTGGTTGATTGGCCTTTTAATGGGGAGTACTCTGGCAAGTCGATTGGTTCATACGTGACCACTTGTTTCAGCAACGCAGGGCTTTGAGATTTTCCTGGCGGCTTCCAATAGGCTTCTTTCACCGTCATATTGTCGGGATCATCGAATCGCAAGATCATAATGCCTATTTCCATACCCGCTTTTCGATTTTCATGCAGGAAGGCTCCGTAATCCAACGTTGCAACTCGATCTTTTACGGTCAAGCGAAATTTCGCAATAGAGGATGATCCGTTAGGGGAGACAACAACGTGCTGCCTTCTTTCATCTCGGCATTCTTCAGAGAATTCAGAAATCGGGAAACGATCTTCGTAGTTTTTTATGCCTGGCTCTTCCCATCGGAGAACAATCTGCTCTATTTTAGGCGCGGACTTTACGAAAGGTGCCCGAGTGTTATCGGAAGCAGATGTAGAGCCATTTCCATTTGAATCTTCGCTTGTTGGCAAAGGGTGAGTACTCCAATAATCAGAGATTGATCGAAGTTCGGCATCTAGGAACACCTGTGATTTGCGGCCTGTTAACGGCCCATCGTATCGACCGAGTGTTTTCGCCAATTCAAAGAATCCAGGACCAGGCCTTTTGTTTTTCTTGTCTACCACAACTGCGGACAACAGCGGGCGGCCCTGTTTGTGTTCTCGCGTGGAGATGCGTCCGAGCGCTTGATGAAGGGAGTTTCGTCCCTCAATATTGTCGAGATCGATTTGATATCTCCGGTAGAGGTCACCATAAAAGCAATAGCCGGGACCTTGAGAAGTTTTTATCAGCTCAATTCTTATCGAATCATCAAATTCTTCATCAATAATCATGCGTGCCATCTGCCTCGAAGTTAAAAATGTCAGACCATAAACAGTTTAAACAGTTTATGGACAGCTTCAATCCAAAGAATTAGATTTTTCGCGGTGAATATATGGGTGGACCTTACATCACAATCGAAATGTTCCAAAAACTCCTTGAGCGCTGGCTTAAGGGTGAGCCGTTCTATGGGACCATTGAGTTGGAATGTGAGAACAATCAGATTTACCGAGTCATCAAACGACGAACGATGAAACGAGCCGATGTAGATAAGGTGTTGGCGCGGTCATGATGATGGGAATTTGTTGTGAGGCAGGAAACGGCGTGTCGAGGCTTGCCTTGATAGACCAGGATTCGGCAGGTCGAGACAAGTCATGGCGTTGGGATTGAAAAATTTAGTCTTTATTTAAACACATAGTCGCGCTGTCGGACCGACTGAAGCGCTGCTTCCGTGAAATAACGGGGGTGGCGCTTTTTTTATGTGAGGAGACATGAAAGAAAAAACATCAACACTGGAAAAGATTCCATTCGGGTTTTCACTCGACATCCTAAAACAGATGGATGAGTCGGGAGAATTTCACGTCGTTGGTTATGCGGCGACAACCGATTTTGATTTGCAGGGCGACATCATCACCGAAGAAGCGCTCAAGGCCTCATCTCTCGATTTGCTGTCAAACACCACCGTTCTTCTCAATCACGACATCGAAAAATCCATTGGCAAGGTGACCAAAGCCGAGTTCGATAAAAACGGCCTTCTGATCGACGTTTTGATCTCTCAAACCGAGCCCGACATCATTCAGAAAATTAAAGAGGGCGTTCTCAATAAATTTTCCATCCGAGGCCAAGTTCTCGAGCGCGAGAAAAAGTTCATGCCTGAATTTGATCGGGTGGTCAATGTCATTAAGAAGATGGTCCTCGTGGAAGTGTCGCTGGTGTCAGTGCCGGCCAATCCCGAGGCCCGCGCCATCGGATGGTATGTGAAAAAAGCCCTCGATGAGATCGATTCAATGAAGAAAGGAGACGACCCCATGTCAAAACAAGAAACCCCTATTGATGAGCTGAAACCAGAAGAGCCCAAACCCGAGGAAGCACCGGCTCCCGAGACCCCAAAACCGGAAGAGCCCAAACCAGAGCCTTCCGCGGAGCCGGATAACACTCCAAATCCCACAGACGCTCCACCGGAAAAAATAGCAGGCAAAGACGGAAAGCAAAAAAAGGACAAAGAGAAAGAGACGGTCAAAGACAGTGAACTGGTTTCCAAACTCGACTCCGTTTGGCCGATGTTAGACCGTTTGATCGCGCTGGGCGGTGATGCGGAACCAACCGCCATTGAGATCAAGGCGGCACTCAAAGAAGCGGTGGGCCAGACCTGGACGCCGCCTGCGGTTACGACCCCCGCTGCGCCGACCTTTACAAAAGAAGAGGTCGCCCAAATGATTTCCGTCGAGATTAAAAAACAGATCGAGCCGATCTTGAAGCAGATTCCGGCACAAAGGAAAGGAGTCGTCCAACCTGAGCCGGAAAACAACGACATCAAAAAGACCTTTGAAGGGTTGCCGCCTGAGAAAAAACTCAAGGTGGCCTTGGCCCTCCAGCAAGGTTAACGATTCCACATAGGAGGCCAAATCAGATGAACGACTTAGAGCAATTAAAAAAAGCGTTGGATATCGCCAGCGCAGGTCAGCAACTCCAGCAACCGCTGGTCGATCAGGTTCTTCAGGAACTGATCGAAGTGAACAACCCGTTGCGTCAAAACCTTTCGCGCAAACCGGGGTCCGGCGCGGAATGGATTTTGAATCAACGGACAGCGCGCGGTGCGGCAAGTTCCTTTGTGAACGACACCGAGGAACCGGTGGACACACAGGCAAGCTATGCCCAGAAAAAATTCCCGTACAAGACGCTTATCCAGCGCGGGAAGGTGACGCGTAAGCTCCAGGCGGTCGGAAAGACGCTCCTGGACATTGAAGCAGAAGAAGTGAACAACGCGCTTCAAGCTGTGAGGGATGCGGAAGAAGACGCCATTATCAACGGAGATTCGTCCGTCAATCCGAAGCAGTTTGATGGACTGCGGAAACTGATCCCATCGGGCCAAGTCGTCGTCGCTGGCGCCAACGGTTCGCCGCTTAATCTTGATCTGATGGACGAGGCCATCGATTTGAATCGCGGCATGGCCAATATGATCATTATGTCCAAGAAGGCTAACCGCAAACTAAACGCGCTTCTTCAGGCCCAACAGCGTTTCGTGGACACAATGGAAGTGAAAGGCGGGTTTCGTGTGCAAGTCTATAACGGGATTCCGATCTTTCGAAGCATCTTCATCTCGGACGCGCAGACCCAGGGAACGTCCAATAATTGCACCGATATTTTCTTCCTGGACACAAACGCTGTATGGGTCGGTGAACTCACTCCGCTGAAAATGATGCGGCTTCCACAGAAGTCGTCTCAGTTCAGTGAGTTCGATATCTTCCAGGACATCACGCTGGTTCAGGCCAACGATATCAAGGTGTCGCGCTTGGCCGGTATCACGTTGTAATCGGGTTCATGTTCCGTCTTCGGAAAAAGAATCCGCCATTTGGAACGGCTGAGGCGCCGCTCTTGGAGTACGCCTACTCCGAGCAGGTTAAAGTTGTGGATGGGGTATGTGACGTCGTTCATCAGTCCACGCGAGACTATCTGCTCAAGGTGGGCTATGAAGAAACGATCGACTCGGAGCTTGTGGGCGTTGGTGTAACCGCCGGTCAGCCTGAAAAAGATTCAGTCGAGACCTCACCGCGAAGAGCATCCTCCAGGAAACACGGCAAGAAAAAGAGGAGATAGGGGCATCGGAAACTATGTCCTCGCACCCTCTCCCTCCCGTTCCTAATTTCCGTGTGACGTCCGGCGAGCCGGGATTTGTCCGGCTCAATTGGGCGGATTATCCGGTGAATGTGAAGGTGGGTCATAAGCTTCTTGGGTTTCGGGTCTATCGTTCAGTCAACAAAGACGAACTCGGCGAGTTGATCGCCGATGAAAACCAACTTAAGACGGATGTGTTTCAGTTTGACGACACCGATCCCGAAGCCGGTCCGACACGGTTTTATGCGGTGGTTGGGGTTGAGGAAGCCGGCGGGGGAGAAAGTCCATTTGGGGAAGCACCTTTTGGCGATCCCAACACCAATGGATTCAGTTATCCGCCGTTTAGTCAGAGGCCGTTTGGTTCTTCTCTTGAAGGTTACGGCGCTGCTTTTGATGTTTTGGGGTACGGGTTGTGAAGGAAAAAATATGGCCGAGAATTTTACAGAGAAATTAAAACTTACCAAGCGCGACACCGGCGATTTGAATTGGGGAGCCGGTCACAACGCCAATCTTGATTTGTTGGACGCCCACGCCCAGCAAGGGACCTTGCGGCCGCCCCGGACCCTGCTCGCCACTCTCGGCTCTGGGGCGGTCGGGTCCGAGCTTTTGGGCAGCGCAATTTATTTCTTCAAAGTGACCGCGATCAACGCGGCCGGCGAGACCACCGAGAACAAGATCCCAGTCACACTTGAGGCCCAGGTGAGCCAGCCGGTGACGCCGTTGCCGGTCATTCTTCAATGGGAGATTGTGAAGGGCGCAACAGGCTATCGGATATACAAATCAACCGCCACGGGTCAAGAGCGTTTTCTTGCGGACGTCACCGGAGAATCCACGCTCAATTACACCGACACAGGAAATACCGCCACAAACAACTCTATTCCGGTTCCGTCTACCAACACAGCCCGCACCTCGGTGCGAAAGATTGTGGCCGGAACGGGAATTACCGTGACGCCGCCGGATGGAACCGGTGATGTGACGATTGAGGCCGCTGCGACAGGTGGCGTATCTTCCTTGAAAAAAACCGGAGAGGCGACGAGTTTAACCGGCGACGTTTCGATTGAGGAAGGTCCGGGTATCACTCTTACTCAAGACGATCCCAACGACAAGATCACCATCGCCAACGCCGGTGTGACCGGTGTTCGGAAATTGGGCGAAGCAAACCCACTTATCGGTGATGTGAAGCTCGAGGCCGGCGCCAACATCTCACTGACCCAAGATGAGCCAAATAACAAAGTTGTGATCGCGGCCACCGGCGGCGGGGTGACGGGCTATCAAACCCAAGTCGTCGCTGCGCCAACCGGCGTCGCGGCCACCGACACAGCCAATATTCAGGCCGCATTGGCAGCGGCGGGTACGGCGGGTGGTGGCATCGTTCAGCTTCGCGAAGGGAGCTACCTCATTAATGCCACTTTAACTATTCCCAACAAAGTTACCTTGCAAGGCCAAGGCCGCGACGCAACCACCATCCTATGCGACGCAGCGATGGGAGCGGTGAATACAATTGCCGTTTCCGGCAATAACCAAGGACTGCGCGACCTTAAGATAGATGAGAACCAACCTGGCCGGGCCGGTGGAAGTCCCTTTGTCGGCATCTCTTTTGGCGGAACCAATGGTCTTATCGAAAACTGCCAATTCGTCCGCAACAAAGCTTCTGGCTCATGGATCTTTATGTCGACGGGTGGACAGATGCGCAATTGCATCATCACGAACAACGGCAACGGATTGAGCACAGCGATGGTTCAAGGCGGAGAACTGATCGACAGTTGTGAATTAACGGAGGCCCAGAATAACGGCAACGTGAACGACTTCATGCAGCAACCCGGTCGAGTTATGAACTGCCGACTTGTCTTGAGTTTTGGATCGATGTCCGGAGCGGGTATCCGGCTTTCCACCTCTCAAAAAGCTGCGGTTGGAAACATGATCTCACTCGGATCCGGAAAAAACGCCGTCATTGTCGGATCCGGCTCAACGGCATGTTCCGTCATCGGTAACGTGAGCAATGGCTCAACAATCTTGCTTGAGGCCAATGCCAATAGCGCTGTGGTGATCGGAAACAGCTTGGTTGTTATCACCAACAACAGCGGCACAGGCACAAACCAAATCGCCAACAACACCTAATTTAAGGAGGAAAATTTCATGGCTACACTTGAGTCACTACTTTCACAACAGGTTCTAGGAAATCTCGCAGCGGACATTCTCGCGCCGCAACCGCCGATTTTGGGTCTTATCCAGGCGCTCCAGTTTGTCGACGGACCGACTCCGAAAGGAAAAACGCGAATCACTCTTAACTGGACGGCCCCGACTCGCAATGAAGTGATCGGCGGTGAGCTCATCAAAAATCCCGACAACACGCCTGATGTCGCCGAAGGCGCCAATGGAGCCGTTCACGAACTCCAATTTGATCCGGTGATCGTTGGAACCTATTCCGTTTATGAACGGACAGCCACCTCGGGCCAGCAGACGACGCTGACCGCCACGGTCAGTCACGGACAGCGGATCATCAACGTCAACACACCCGTCCCCGTCGATATTGTTCCGGATGCCTTTGTGGTTATCGAAGACGGTGTCACAGGTCTTGAAGAATACGCTGAGGTGAAATCGGTCAACACCGGTACGGGTGAGATTGTTTTGAAAAACGGTCTGTTCTTTTCGCATTTGTCCGGATCCATCATTAAAGCTGTGACGTTGTCGGTGAAAACCGAGACCACCGAGTACACCATCGATTTGCCGACCGGAGTGATTACCGAAGTGGGAACCAGTTTCACGGCCGGCAACAGAATCATCGTCATATATCAAACAACGCTTCAGGACCTTGATCACTACGAGCTTTATCGCGTGCCCGGCAATGGAACAGTCTCGATTCCCAATTTGGGAAACGTGCTCGGAGCCTCCGGTGTGCAAACGGTCGACGACGCGATTCCGGCTGTGGCCACGTCGTATCAGGACCAATCTCTCATTGATTCCGACAATGGGAAAGATTTCACCTACTTCTTATTTGCCGTTGATTCCCAAGGGAACACATCAAACCTTTCAAGTGAAGTCATGACGGAAAACATCCACCTTGTCTTTGTCGAACTGATCTCGTCCATTGTTCAGAATCTCGGCACCGAGGTGTCATCGAATAAGGTGGTAGTTTCTTGGGACGCGGTTCTTGATCCCAATGCCAACGGTTACAACATCTATCGGATATTGGGAGCGGTGTTTAATCCGGCCACCGCGCTTAAAGTCAATTCGTCATTGATTCCCAAAGGGACGGGTCGCATTTCATTTGACGACAGCTCCTCCAACGCGGTCAATCGTCGACCGGATAACGAGGTTCCTCTACCTGAAAACGGCCAGACGTTTGCTTACAAAGTTGAAACGGAAGACACGCTGACCTCGTGGTCGGACGGGACTGCCAATGTGCCGGCCGCGGATACCACCGCCTCAAAGACGGCTGGTGTGGGTGATGGAACCGGTGGGCGGTAAAGGCGAGATGGGGTTCTGTGGAGAGAGATCTGGCCGTTATCAACCACCGGAGCCGTGATCATACTCCCCGCGTTTCTGTTTTCACGGATTCCGCCCACGCTCCCTTAACCACAGCCGCAGTCAAGCGGCATCGGTTCATCCAGAACCTGAAAACCAATCACCAAAAATTCATTGAAGCGTTGGCTTTTGTGGAGCGATTCGCGGTGGTTTGCGAGTTGTCAAATGAGCGCATCGCGGCGATCATCAAAGCCAAGGATGAGGCGATTGATGAATTGGCGGAGGCTTATCAGGAAAAGTTGAAAGCATATGACGAACGAATCATTGGGGAAAAATCATGACGGCGGTCGCCTCATTCTTATCGGTGCCGGTCGTGGTGACCGTTACCTTTGCTTATACCAACTCGACGTTGGTGAGCGAGGCGACAGGCGGCGAGGTATCGCCTGGCGAGGTTCGACAAGCGTGGATTTATGAGTCGATGGAAGAAATTGATCGAAGGACGGGCATGTGTTTTCGCCCGAAGAATTTTATGGAAGACGTGGACGGTAATGATCTCATTCGAATATTCGCACCTTGCTTTCCTGTACTGGACATTTCGCAGGTTGTCGTGGATGGAGACGTCTTATCTCCATCGGCCTATGTGGTCAACAAACGAACCGGGAGCGTCACCTTAAGAGACGGCGCATTTCCTTCCGGGATCCGGAATGTGACGTTGTCGGGGATCTATGGCCGAAACGAAGTGCCACCGCTTATTGAAAAGATTGCCACCTTGATCGTGGCGAAAACCGCCCTATCGTCAAAAAACGGGCCGCTTGTCGATAGTGAGAGCCTGGGAGATTTCAGCCAGTCGCGGTCATTTAAGAAGCTCAATGACGAATTGGATCGTGCTTGGGAATCCTGGGGGCAGAGATTCCCAGTTGATTTCGCGCCATGAGAGCGTTGCCCGTACGCTTGTTGATGGACCGCATCACGATCAAGAAACCGGTTCAGAGCTTCGTATCGGGAACGAAGCGGCCAGTTTTCGAACATGTGGTTGTGGGTACAAATGTTAAGGCTCGATTTAATCCCGGCAGCACGGGCTTGGACCGGAATGTGTTGGGGCAAACGCCCAAGAGATCGTTCCGGCTTTTTGCGAACGTGGCGGATCTCCCAGCCGAGGGACTCAAGGAAAATTATGAAGTGACGAATGAGGCGACGGGAGCGGAGTTTGTGGTCACTGAAGTAAAAAGCATATTCGACCATCACATCGAAGTGGATCTTGCGGAGAAAAAATCGTGATCCGAGTAACGATCAAAGGCACCCCTGAGATATTGGCGCTGATGAATGCGATGCCGAATCGGATGAGGTTGGCTCTTTTCAAGGCGATGCGGGATACGGTGATCGTCGTTCAAAGTTTGGCGAAGCGAAACGCGCCGGTGTGGCGGGGTCTTCTTCGAGCTTCCATTGTCCAGATGGTGACGGTGGATGGGAACCAGATCGTAGGCCAGGTTGGGTCGTCTCTTCCCTATGCATCGGTGCTGGAATTCGGAAGCAAGCCCGGTAAGTTTCCCAACATTCAGCAATTAAAGGTGTGGGCCCGGCGGAAGTTCGGCGTGGAAGACGCAGCATTTGTGATTGGACGAGCCATTCAGCGCCGCGGGTTTGCGCCGCAGCCGTATTTGGAGCCGGCGGCTGTGGAGGCCGGACCCCGGGTCGAGCTTATTTTTAATGGACGGATACTGGAAACCCTGTCCGAACTGGGAGGCCGCTGATGGCGGCGCCAAGGCTCCACGAGGCCTTGATCGCTGATCGGATTGTCCAGTTGATCGACCAGAATTTGTCCGGGCCCCTGGCGCTTAAAGTGGTCGGTATGGGGGCATTGGAGTTTTTCCCGGCGCTGGAAACGTTGATCGACAACGTTCCCGCCGTGTTTGTAAAGCCGTCGCCATCGACAAATTTGGAGCGGATCACAACCGGTCAAACGTATCGGATCGTCTATAACTTTCGGATCGTCTTTGTCGGAGCCTTTGGAGCGAACCAGGAGATCGTTCGAACAAAGACCGTGGATGCCCAAAAGATTGCGGAACTCTTGATCGACAATGTGGATTTGGGGGAGTTGTCTTTGCCCAATGGACAGGTGCTTTTTAGCGCGCTTAAGTCCATCGAGTGGGAGCCGCCGGAGGATAATTTGGTCGCTAGCATCAACGCGGATATGACTGCGGCCGCGTTTGTTTTCACCGTTGATACCAGCAGTCGAAAATAGGCCAATTGGCCAAAGGCCGTAAGGCCACCACATAAGCGCTGTCAAGCCGATTGAGGCGTTGTCACTTCCTTTGTTTCTTCGAAGTGGCAGCGCCTTTTTTATTTCGGGTTGACGCGTAAGGAGGCGTCAAATGCCGTTTGCAACAGAACACAAAATCTTCGGATTCAAAAAAGAAGCCAGTCGAGGGGTGGCCGAGGCAAGTCCATCCAAGTTTCTCGCGGTCGGCGCGGAGACGGAGCTCAATTATTCAACCACGCCGATTCCCGACGAAAAAATCCGGGGATTCAAGGATCGTTTTCCGTCGGCTCCTGGACTTAAGGAAGGAACCGGAACGCTCGCAACCATCGACATCGAGGCCTCGACTGTCGGCGATCTTCTTTATGGATGTCTGGGTGCGGTGGCCACCGCCCAACCTGACGCTCCCAACTCTCCGACGGTTTATCGTCACACCTTTTCACGGCTAAACAGCGTCCAAATGCCGTCTTTCACATTCTTTGCTGACAGGGGTCTCTCAAAAAAGCGCTACCCGCTGACGGTTATCAAGAAGCTGGCTTTGTCTGGCGCGGTCGATGGAAAGGGATTGGTTAACGCAGACCTTCTGTTTAGAACCGAGGAAGCTTCCTCTCCGTTCGTTCCGAATTATGGCGCTCCCAAGCCTTTGATGTTTTTCCAAACCGATTTCAAGATCGACGGTGTCAGCGACCTCAATGTGAAGAGCTGGACACTGAATATCGACAACGGGTCCGTGGCACATCGCACGCTAAACCAATCGCGGGATGTGAGAGACATCCTCTCGCCCGGTCGGTTCCTGATCGATGGCGGGTTTGAAATCTATTTCGAGTCCGAAGCTCAACGTCAAAAGTTCCTGGACACGAGTCAAGCTGTGCTCGACATCATTCTCACCGGCGACATTATCGAAGACACGTTCAAGAATCAGCTCGAGTTTGTGTTGCCCGAAATCCGGTACACCGCCTTTCCGTTTGGAAATCTAGACGATCTGCTTGGCGCGGCCGTGACCTTCGAGGCGCAGTACAACCTCGCGGCCGGTTACAGCCTTCAGGCGATCTTAACGAACGCGGTTGCTTCCTATTAGGGACACGATGCAACCGATTTCCGTCCAAGACCTCAAGGGCAGACTTAAAAATGAGAAGTCCGTTCTCGTTTGCGGCATGAATTTTCAGATTCGGCGCGCGCCGCTACTACTTTTGGCGGAGGAGAATGAAGATCTCTGGACATTGGCCCGCCGTGACAAAGAGGCGCTTTCCGGCCGCATTAAAGATCTCGTGGCGAACCCGACGTTACCTCGCATGCGCCGGATTCTTCTGGCCGGCGTGTCATCGCCGCGACTGTCGGCTCAAGACGAGGAAGATGCGGTTTGCATCGACGATGTTCTGTCTCATCACGAATTGTCGGCGGGCCTTTTCATCGAAATCATCAATTTCTCGTTAGAGCCGACCCCGGGCATCAAGGAGCCGTAACATGCCGGGTTTGCAGATTCAATTCGAGGCCATCGACCAGGCATCGCCAACCATCCAAAAACTCTCTGAGATGATGGTTGAGGCGGCAAAGAATTCAGATCGGTTCGCCAAGGAGATGTTTGAGTCATCGGGCCGCATCGATACGGGTCTCAAGAAGTTTGTAGGGAGCACCAAAGAAGCAAAGAGCTCAATTGATTCCGTTAAAGACGCGACCAGTCAGCTTGCCAGCAGTCTTCTCGCCATCGCGTCGGTCGCTGGGTTGACAGCTTTTTTCAAATCGTCGGCGGACGCGGCTTTGCAGGAAGAGGAGGCTCTGCGGCGACTGGCCTTTGCCGTGGACGCGACCGGTGGCTCCTTTGATAAATCTAAGGAAGCAATCTTGGCCTTCGCCGAACAGCAACAAGCGACGACTCAATTTTCTGACACGCAAACGTATGAGGCGATGGGACGGCTGGTCCGCATTACGGGCGATGTCGGACAGGCCATGCAAGCAACTCGCTTGGCGTTTGGTCTTTCATCGGCTTCCGGTAAAGATTTCAATTCCGTTCTTGAGCTTTTGAGCCCTGTTCTACAAGGAGACGCCTCTCGGCTTCGAGCGCTGAAAAATGAATTCGGCGCGTTTATTGGAAACGCCAATACCGCTCAGGAAGTGGTCGACGCTCTTTCCAAACAATTTATTGGCGCGGCAGAGAGCCAACAAGGCTACGCCAAGCAGCTCGCCATCTCAAAAAACCAACTCGACAATTTCAAAGAGACTGTTGGCGCCGGTGTTTTGCCTGCCTTCAATCTCATGTTGGGCGCTGTCGTCAAAGTGAGTCAACTTTTCGAAATGTTCGGTGTTGTGATCGCCAACTGGGCTGCCCACGCACGACTGAACATTAAAGATTTTGCCGAGTTCATGAAGGAAGTCTTCACGCTTAATTTTGACGGCGCCCAGGCTCGCCACAAACGGTTCGCCGTCGAATACCAAGCGATCGAGGAAGAGTCAGCTGCTCAAGCCGCAGAGATTCAGAAGCGGTACTCCAAGGAAAACCGTCAGCTTCTCGAACAAGACCAGCAAATCAAAACCGGCATGACGAATAAATCCATCGAAGAGGCCCGCCGCGAAGCGGACGAGAAAAAGAAGGCTCAGCAGGACGCCCATGACACGATTACGCGCCTTGATGCGGAGAGGTTGGAACTGGATGGCGAAAAACTCGAAGCGAAATTGGAACTTATCGAGTTGGAGAAGGAACAGCGTCTGCGGCAAATGGATGAGCTCAAAGCGAAGGGAATTCTTACTGAAGAGGAACTGACGCAAGCCCGCATCAACGCGGTTGAAATCGCCAAGCTCAAATCCAAGGAGGCGCGTGAATCTTTGGATGAGGACATGAAAGCGCTGGAAGAAGGAGCCAAGTCTGTCGCCAGCACCTTTGCCAATTCCGTTGGCGATGCGATGGCGGACGTGATTCTCGAAGGAAAGAATATGCAGGCGGTCTTCGACTCCGTTTTTAAGTCGGTGCTTCGGACCGCTATCGAAACGTTCACTCGCATCGCTATTGAAGCTGCGATCCTCCGCGGGTCCACCGGTGGACTTGGTGTGTTGGGCGGTATTTTTGCTGTTGGCGCGATCGGGGGTGGAGCTTTTAAAGGGATCAAGCTCGCCGAAGGAGGCGTGGTTCGCAAACCCACGTTCGCTCAAGTGGGCGAGGCCGGACCGGAAGCGGTCATTCCTTTGGAACGTCTTGGGAAATTTGGCGGGGATGTCCAAGTCTCAATTGCGCAGACCAACAACATCTCAATTCAAGGAACAAACGAAGACCAGGTACGCCTGCTCATGAAACGCATAGCCGAGGTGACTCGTGCGGGAGCTGCCGAGGGCGCAGAGCTCGTCAAATCAATTCTCTCGAAGCAGGAGCGGTTCGCCCGGGAGGCCGTATGAAAACGGTTTCAGCGGATTTCAAAGCGATTCAGAAATCGAACCTCATCAACCCGACACGAAAGATTGAATTGTTCCGACGACTCGCATCGGGACTTGGCTGGGAAGCCTCGCCCATCGATATCACAACGGAGGTTGTGCGGCTGGACCGGCTCTCTTGGAAACTGGATACCGACGCTCTCAACGAATTCAAGGCCTCCAACATCCGAATTGAGGTTGATAACTCCGACCGTCAATGGGACGGGACTTTCACCCGCTTTTCTGGATTTCTCGTTTATCGATCTCGAATTCGCATCACGCTTGGTCTTACAGTAAACGGACTCGAAGAATCCTTTCCGGTCTTCATGGGTGTCATTGAAGATGTGAACGAGGATTCGAGCGCGCCAACGATTCAACTGGACATCGAAAGCCAGGACGCGCTTCTGCGCACTCAATCGGGGGAGGCGGCCGGCCTCTTCGTCTCCAACGAACTTTTGGGCGTGGGCGATGGTGTCCAATCGGAATTTCTCACGTCGCAGTATCCTGTTGGGACCGTTAAGGAAATCCGTGTGGCCGGCGAGCCTCTCCGACCAGGACTCCGCTACTCATTGTCCAATATGAACGATCCTCTCCAACCGGGCAAGATCACGTTTATCTCGGCTCAGCCGGGTCCAGGCCAAGAAGTCCGCGCAGACTATGTGATCTGGAAGAAAGACCAGGAGATTCATCAAGTCGTCAATGATCTTCTGGCGACCGTTCCGCAAGTTCCAGTTGGCGTGGTTGAGCCGGTGGTTTTTGAACCGCCAGTGGAGCGCGAAATCCTCCACACACTCCAAACAGATTTCAATCAATATGAATTGCGCGGAGCCAAGGTGGCCGTCGAGGAGGCGCCGCCCAGCGGCGATGGTCTTCTCACCATCGATGCCTTTGACACCAAGGCGAAATGGCAAGCCGCGTCGGTGGACCGACTCAATTTCGTTCGCGTTCCAGACGCCATCACGCCCCTGTGGACATCTCAATATGAGGGATTGTTCCTGCCTGCTGAGGAAAAGGAAAAAGTTGGTGAAGGACTAAGCAACCCTTGGATTGAAAATCTGAATGATGCCGCAGGCGTCACCCGAACCGTTGCCAACGGAATCCTGTCGGTCAATGCGCCAACGAGTTTCTACCATCTCGAAAACCTCAAGGAAGACGGCAACGGTCTTTCGCGGTCCATCTCCGTCCGCATTAAGGTCACGCAGATTAACGGCCAGATTGAGATCGGCTCCTTCGCACTCCTCAATTCCAAAGGCGCACAAATCTTCATCCAAAACACGAATCAAATCCGGGTTCAAACAGGCGGAAGCACCTTCGGGCCATTCGCCACCGACCTCACAACCTTCCGGAACCTTCGACTTCAAATGAACATGGTTGCGAGCACCTGGCAGCTGTTCATTGATGGGACGCAAGTGGGATCCGGCGCGTTGGGATTGGCGCCGGCCGGAGGCTCGGCGGGTGTTTATCTCCATGCCCTTGCCTTCACCCAAACCAATTTCCAATTGGATTATCTCCGCTACAACGGATCGAGCGCAGGCTTGCCGGTCGGTACTTGGGAGAAGGTCATTGATTACGGCGTTCACCTGGCGGGCCTGACCAGCTTTTCCCTTATTAACACGCTGGGAGCTTTTTTTGCAGACCTCATCGGCAGTGCGTCCGCTGTCCAATATTTCTTTTCTTGGAGCGCTGATGGAATCGGTTACACCGCGCCTCAATCCGTCGCCAACGGATCCAATCTGGGATCCTTTACGAACGTTACCTTTCCGCGTTTCATCAAATTCAAAATCCAGATCACCGCAACGGAAGACGCTGATTTGGTTGCGGCCAAACGATTATTTCTTCCCGTTCTTGGCGTCTCCAACGTTATTGACGCCGGGTCCGGCATGGTGTCCTGGGACACTTGGAAGGGGACATTCGTTCCCAACGATGGACAATTGCAACGGTTCACGGCAGCGGTGGCCAACTCGCCCTCCGGATTCAGTTATTACCAGGGTCTTGGCCCGGGCGAAACCATCCAGACCGATGAATACGCTTTCACGAATTTCGCCGTCCGCACTGAAAAACTTATTTTCATTTCTCTCTTTAGCGCGTCGGGGGTGAACGCTCCCATTCAACGTGAGAGCCTTATCAACTTCAAAACCCGCAGTGTCCTCGTTTCAATGGCGAATTTTGGAACGCAATCTATTCTTGATGTGATCAAGGAACTCGCCAAGATTGCTGACTACGAAATCGGATTGGACGGTGACGGGGCCTTCTTTTTTCGAAACAAAACCATCCCCGCAACTTCTGTCCTTGTTCTCGATGACACCAACGTCGAAAAGGTAGCGAGTGCCACCCCGGGGTGGGATCGCGTCTATAACACTATTCGCGCTTCCTTCGGCACATTTGTCAAAGAGGTGGATTCGGCAAGCGAAAGTGAAGCCTCGCCGACGAGCATTGAACGATACGGCGTCCGGTCGCTTTCTGTGGGCGGCGGAAATCTTGTTTTTCAAACCGATGTGGATTTGGCCACGGTCATGGCGAAGCGTTACTTCGCTCGCTATCACCTCCCGAAACGTCGCACCACCCTGACTACGCGGTTCCTGCCCGAAATGGAATTGGGCGACCGCGTGTCGATCAACGTCAACTCGCCCCGTCAAATTGGCCAGCCATTCGATGCCCGTGTGGTTGGGATCGCCCATTCGCTCATGGACATGCGAACCGAGTTTGACTTGGTGGAGGTCTGATGCTTATGTGGCGAGTTTCCCTAGGGCATTTTAGATCGACGGAGAAGTCGAAGAAACGAACAGCCATGAACGAGGACTGTTCACATAATTCTTTTACTGAGCACATAAAGTGGCACCCGGCTTTTC